>JAHEYK010000003.1:0-1279 GCA_023251625.1 Bacteroidota bacterium | reverse complement strand
TTTTTTATTTTTATCTGGACCAACCGCAACTACAGCGCACGCGGAGTTGTTTTCTCTACCATTATGTATGCAGGGTTTGTAGTTTATCAAAAGTATATCAGATGAAGTACTATTTGATAGCTGGCGAAGCCTCTGGAGATCTGCATGCATCCAATCTCATGCGCGAGTTAAAGAGTGTGGATGCTTCTGTTTCCTTTCGTTTCTGGGGAGGTGATCTGATGAAAGAGCAAGGTGGAGAATTAGTAAAACATTACTCCGAGCTTGCATTCATGGGTTTTACCGAGGTAATATTTAATCTCCGTACTATTCTTAAAAACATTGAGTTCTGTAAAAAGGACATTCTTAATTACAAGCCGGATGTTTTGATCCTGGTGGATTATCCCGGCTTCAACCTTCGTATTGCTGAGTTTGCTAAAAAAAATGGAATTAAAGTTTTTTATTACATCTCTCCCCAGGTATGGGCATGGAAACAATCACGCGTGCATCATATTAAAAAATATGTAGATCGCATGTTTGTCATTTTACCTTTTGAAAAGGAATTTTATAAAAAATTTAATTACAATGTAGATTTTGTCGGACATCCCTTGCTCGATGCGCTGGAGCAAAGGCAAAAAGCAAAAGACTCATTTCAGGATTTTGTAAAGAAGAACAATCTGGATGAAAGGCCTATCGTTGCTATTTTACCCGGCAGCCGTAAGCAGGAAATAGAAAAGATGCTTCCTGTAATGGCTAAAATGAGCTCGCATTTTCCAAAATATCAATTTGTGGTTGCAGGTGTTTCGACACAGGAAAAGGAGTTCTATACCGCATTGGCCGGCAAGAGTGAGGTGAAGTACCTTTTCGGCAAGACCTATGATCTATTAGAGCAATCTGCCGCTGCACTCGTCACCTCAGGCACTGCAACGCTTGAAACGGCCCTTATTGGCACTCCTGAAGTAGTTTGTTACAAAGGAGGAGCTATTTCCTTCCAGATCGCTAAAATGCTCGTGAAAGTGGATTATATTTCACTGGTGAACCTCATCATGGAGAAAGAAGTAGTGAAAGAATTAATCCAGAACGACTTTAACGAAGCTGCTGTAAAAACAGAGCTGGACAAACTTCTCAATCAGCCAACATACAGAGATACGATGATGGCAAGCCTGAATGAGCTGAGAAATAAATTGGGTGGGGCAGGGGCCTCTCAGAAAACTGCCACGTTAATGGTCTCTGCTTTGTAATTTTCCTGCATGCCAATCAACGAATCAGTAACGAATATTACGAATGAATACACGCCCGATTG
>JAHEYK010000002.1:8635-56634 GCA_023251625.1 Bacteroidota bacterium | reverse complement strand
AGCTGAGAATGATCTTGGGAACAAATGCAACGGCCACTTCCATGTATGGAGGTATCGAAGCGGTGGATTCCACCGGAGCGGGTACACGTGCATACAGGTATCTGGTGTTGCAACCTAACGGCGGCAATGTGGGTATCGGAACCACAGCACCCAACACAACCGTTGATATAAATGGCAGTTTTGCTTTTCGAGAGGGAACCGCCCTCGCTCTTGTTAACGGAGCTAATAATAATGTTGCACTTGGGAATAATAGTTTTTTCCGGATCACCGGACCAACAGCAGTGTTCACACTTTCAGGATTGACAGGAGGATATGACGGTCGTATTGTAAATCTTTATAATACCACTGCACAGGTAATGACCCTCGCTAACAATTCTACTTCGGCCGCTGCCAACCAGATCACAACGCTGACGGGAGCTAATGTTGTTTGCCCAGGACCGTGCAGCGTGATGCTGCAGTACAATAATACAGCGGGGATACAAAAATGGATCGTAATGAACATACATGCTGCCAACAACGGAATGTATTGGTCGCTTCTCGGAAATGCGGGAACCGTGAGTGGGACTAATTTCCTTGGCACTACGGATGATGTGCCTTTAAACTTTAGAATTAATAATGCAACCGCCGGAATACTTACACGCGCATCTGTTGCAACACAAGCAGCCAACAACGGTGGAGAAACTTTTTTAGGATATTATGCCGGTTATAATAACACAAAAAATTATTGTACCGCTATAGGGGATTCTGCTTTATGGACCAATGCAGGTGTTAGTTCTACTGCTGTAGGATATTACGCGGGATACTGGAATGGAGGCAGCCATCTTACCGCCATGGGATATAAAGCTCTTTGGAATAACACCTTTGCGGATAATACGGCTTTTGGTTATCAGTCGCTGTACAACAATCAGGGAATGAATAATACTGGAGTTGGTGCGTATGCCTTGTGGGATAATAATGGAACCTTAGGTAGTTGGAATACAGCTGTTGGTAAAGATGCGCTCAGGCATACAAACGGAGGAGCGAACAATACAGCTGTTGGTGGCCAGGCGCTCGGCGATCAGAATGGCACTAATACTTCTACCGGAAGTAATAACACTGCCATCGGAGCATTTTCGCTCGACAATCAAACATCCGGAAAGCAAAATACTGCCGTCGGAGCATATGCTCTTAGCGGCTCTCAGGCTAATCCACCCGGCAATGATAACGTTGCGGTAGGTTACGATGCGCTTGCTTTTACATCTTCTACAGCAGTCGGAAATGGCAGTTACAACGTTGGCATTGGTGATTACGCCTTTGCAAAATTTACTCAATCATGCAATGGGCCGGGTAACGGCGGATTGACAACAGGAAGCGGCAATACAGCTATTGGCCCCCCTCTCTACCAAAATCCAACTTGCTTGGGATTTCCAATGGATGTTTATTCCGGTGTTGGAAAAACGGTTACAACGGGAACCAATAATACTTTTCTTGGCATTGGTGCTGATTGTGATGCAGGAGCGTCAACCAACCGTACCGCGATTGGAGCATATGCATATTGTCAGGCGGATAACTCGTTAGTTTTGGGAAGCATTGCTACAGCTGCCAATACTTTCTGGACGGGATCGCCTGCGTTGTCCAATACCAATGTAGGCATTGGAACCAACGCACCTGCTGAAGTTTTGCATGTGCAGCGTGATCAGAATGGAAAGACCAGAATATCTCTCAAGAACATGACGAACAATACATCTGCCACAGCTGAATGCATGATAACAAGAAGCGATGGAAAACTTGCAACGTTTGGCCTTGGAAACAATGCATACAATACCGGAGCTAATACATCTGATTTTCAGTCGGCCTATATATGGACCAATTCCACACAAGGAATGACCCTCCGTTCAGACGATGCTGCAGGATCTATTCGTTTTGTGACAAATGGGACAGGCACACCTACTGAGTATATGCGGGTTGATGCTGCAACAGGTAATATAGGCATCCGTTGTACTGCACCTACTCAAGCCCTGTATGTAACCGGAAATATTTACGCCACCGGAAGTGTGTTGGGTGCACAGGCGGCCTGCAGCGATGTGCGCTGGAAAAAAGATTTTGTGAAACTGGAAAACTCACTTGATAAAATATTGCAATTATCCGGTTACTACTATTATTTCAATACAAAGGAATTTCCGGACAAGAAATTTGCAGATGAGCGCCAACTGGGTATGAAAGCACAGGATGTTGAAAAGCTTTTTCCTGAACTGATCTTTACTGACAAAGAGGGGTATAAGTATCTCGATTATTCCCGACTCACCCCCATCCTTGTAGAATCCATTAAAGAACAGCAAAAAACGATCGATAAGCTGAGATCAGATAGCCGTTCGCTGAGATCAGAGTATGAAAAAAGAATGTCTAAATTAGAGGCTGAAATGCAGCAGCTGCTCCAGGCAGGAAAGGAAGAAGCACAGAAGTAGGCAAATAGTAATTTTTGAAATGAAACGGATAACTCTTTATTTTCTTTTTTCAAGTGTCCTCTCAAGTTTTATTTGTGATCTTTCTTTTGCTGCAGAAAAAGCCGAAACTATTTTTAATGCTTCAAGCCCTTTCCAGACAAATGTCTTTGTAGAAAATCTGGGACAGTTTGACGGCTGGGCAAAGACGGAAGCTTCCATTAAATACGCTCTGAATTGTAATGACAAGATCTTTTTCACGCAGCAGGGGCTTACCATTAAACTGGAAAAAAAGGAAAATGGCTTGAGTGCAGAAAAACAGGAGGAGATGGAAAGAAGAGGAGAGTCAGAACCTACCCAAGTCTATTATGTGCATATGAAATGGGAGGGATGTAATGAAAATCCGGCCATGGAAGTGAGTGAAGCGTTGGAAGGGTATTATACGTTCGGAGAAAAAGGTTTTGAGAATATTAAAGCAAAAGGGTATAGAAAGTTAGTTTATAAAGAGCTTTATCCCGGCATAGATGCTGAATACATCGTTCCTGCCCAAGGAGGAATTAAATATTCCCTCATCATTCACCCCGGAGCTGACATCAGCAAGGTGAAGATGAACTATTCCGGTGATGTTGACAAGATCAGCCTTTCTTCTGACGGAAATATTCTGGTCAAAACACCTGCCGGTGAAATAATAGATCATGCGCCGCAAAGTTTTTATAAACATACATCTGAAAAAATAAAATCAGCATTTGAATTAAAGGGAAACCTGGTTTCGTTTTATCTGGAGCATAAAAATAATTTTGGCCAAACAATTATTCTCGATCCCTGGACAGCTACACCAACCGGATTGAGCACCAATAACGCCGCGTTTGATGTTGATTATGATAATAATGGAAATGTGTATGTATCAGGCGGATCTTTTCCGTATAAGGTGTCAAAATATTCAAGTGCCGGAACTTTTTTATGGACCTTTACTTTTCCGCCCGGCTGGGCAAATACCTATTCCCGTTTTTGCCTGCTGCGCCAAAGCGGTACCATGTTCATTGGCGAAGGATTTAATTCAGGTGCCACCCCTCGTGTCATGAAAGTTAAATCAAATGGAGTACTGCAAACTACTTCAGCTCCTTTGGCAGGCACCAATGAGATATGGAAAATGTTTTATAATTTCTGTACCGGAAAACTTATTGCTTTCGGAGGCGGTACCAGTAACACAAACAATCTTCAATTGATCGCTGATACCAATTTAACAAGCAGTGTCCCCAAAAATTTCAACGGCTTTGGAGCACCCGGAGCCTGTTGTAATGATATTACCTCGGTAGATATGGATAACAACGGAGATTTTTATGCGATCACATCTTCTTCTTCCGGACTTTTAGTGGTGAATAATAAGTTCATGAAAAGCCTGAATTCGACTACATACAATCCACCTTGTGCTTTCAACGTTGCCACCGCTTATGATTTTCAGGAGATCACCAATAACGGAATTCCGGGTTTTGCCGGTCAGATAACTGTGCGGGCAAATGCGGTTACATTAAATGCTCAATATGCATTTACATACGATGGAAAAACACTCATCGCATGGAATAAAACAACCGGTGCTAACCTGGGTTCTGTAATTGTCAATGCAGGCTATACCGGCGGCCAAAACAGAACGCATGAAGGCATTGACGTGGATCCGTGCAACAATGTATATGTGGGAGGACCCAATAAAGTGCACGTATATAATTTTAACGGAACAACATTTACAGCGGGCACACCGATTACCACCACTATTACAGGTGAAGTATATGATGTTTGTTTGGGCCCTTTCAATAAGCTGTATGTGTGTGGTGCCGGATTTGTTTCTGAACTTTTATTATCCTCTGTGAATTGTAACCAGATCAATCTTACTATTTCTGCTACCAACTCATCTTGCGGAGGTTCAACAGGGTCTGCAACCGTGGTTGCATCCGGTGGAACACCTCCTTACACGTATCTTTGGAATCCAAGCGGGCAAACTACCTCAACGGCTACTGGTTTGTCTTCAGGTACATATACTGTTACGGTGTCAGATGCTTCTTCTCCTTGCAGCCCGGGCGGAAGCACATCAACAGCCACGGTAACTGTTGTATCCGTTGGAAATTTTTCTGTTACAAGTACTCAGGTCAATGTCACTTGTAACGTTGGAAGCGATGGAAGCGGCACTGTATCTGCTACCGGAGGTGTATCTCCCTATACCTATAATTGGCTTCCATCCGGAGGAACAACAACAGCCGTTTCAGGGCTTAGTGCCGGTACGTATACTGCAATCGTAACGGATGCCAGCGGATGTACTAACCCGCAAATAATTACTATCACTCAACCGACTGCGATCACAGCGACGGCAACATCTACACAAACTTCGTGTGCAGGAAATACGGGTACCGCAACAGTAAATGCATCAGGCGGAACAGGAGCATTTACTTACAGTTGGTCTTCTGGCGGGCAAGTGGGAGCTACTGCTACCGGACTGGGGTTTGGAACATATACCGCTACCATTACCGATGCAAATGGTTGCACACAAACGCAAACAGTTACTGTCAATCAACCTTCAACCGTTGCTGTGACTGCCAGTGCAACACCTACACCCTGCGGAGTAAGTAACGGAACTGCAACAGCAGCGGGCAGCGGAGGTGCGTTGCCCTATACATACAGTTGGTCTCCAGGAAGCCAAACAGGTTCAACCGCCACCGGGCTGAGTGCCGGAACGTATACTGCTATTATTACCGATGCAGGCGGATGCACTAACACAACTACCGTGAGCGTGGTTACATCGGGTGGCGGGCCGGTTGCCAATGCAGGCATTGATGTGACGATCTCGTATGGAAATTCAGCAACACTTACTGCAACAGGCGGAGGCACTTACGCGTGGAACACCGGCCAGGTCGATTCGGTTATTTTTGTTGCTCCTCTGATAAATACTATTTACTGTGTCTCGGTTACTGCCAACAGTTGTACAGATACGGCCTGTGTAACGGTGTATGTAGAGCCCATGGATTGCGGTTTTTCAGATGAACAGCTTTTTGTGCCCGATGCGTTCTCGCCTAATAACGATACTAAAAATGATGTATTGGGAGTTTACTATCCAAATGTTAATTGTATAAAAGAATTCTTCTTTATTGTGTACGACCGTTGGGGAGAAAGAGTATTTGAATCGACTAGCATCGCTTCTACCTGGGATGGAACGTATGCAGGAAAGATGATGAACACAGCCGTATTTGTGTACTATATGAGGGTGAAATTTATTACAGAAAAAGAAACCATCAGAAAAGGAAATGTGAGTTTGATCAGATAGAGAATGAAAAAAATATTATTTCTTATAGCATTCCTTGTGGTGGCCTTGGGTCCTGCATCGGCTTCCGGCTGGGTGGACAGCACGTTGTTCTCTCCTAAATTATTTATTGAGAATAAAGGGCAGTTTAACGGAGCGCCTTATTTAAGAGATTTTCCCGAGGTATTATTTGCGATGAATCACCCTCGCACTAAAATCTTCTTCTCAAAAAACAAGGTAGCATATACGCTTCACACCTGTGTGAGGGACGAAGAAGCGTTCAGGAAGTTTCAGAAAGAAGAAGGGAAAGGCGGTCCGGAAAGTCAGCACGAACTAGAGGAAGAACAGGAATTGAAAAGTAAAATATTCAAGGCAAAAACAACTGTGATCTATGCGGAATGGGCCGGAGCAAACCCCAATTGTGAAGTGGAAGCCTCACACGTGGCTAATGAATATTTTAATTATGGAATGGATAAAGACATCAGGCACGATATCAATTTTGTAAAGGGGTATAAAAAGCTGCTTTATAAAAATTTGTATGAAGGGATTGATGTGGAATATGTGTTCCATGAAATATCCGGTATCAAATACAATATGATCATTCACCCAGGAGCAGATATAAGCAAGGTGAAATTGAAATACTCAGGAGCGCAAAAAATTTCATTGGATCAAAAGAATAACATTGTCATCAAGACCCTGCTGGGGGATATTATCGATCATGCTCCGATAAGTTTTTATCAAAACGGAGAGCCTGTTTCATCTTCATTTGAATTGAATGGAAACACAGTTTCCTTCAAACTGGCCCCTGCTTCTGTTAATCATTCATCTACCATCATCATCGATCCATGGGTGAGTGTAACAGGGCCGCAATTAGACACCGCATACGAAATTGCGGTGGATCCTGCAGGGAATGTTTTGGTGTATGGTGATTACAACTCGGAAGTAAAAAAATACAACAATGCCGGAGTTCCTCAATGGACATTCACGTCCGGCCCCGGTTATTTATACAACCCTACTTTGATAGGAGGAGACCTGGCTGTTGATCCTGCCGGCAATAGTTACTGCAGCGGATCGGAATGTGTGCGAAAATTATCTGCAGCCGGAACCAGCACCTGGCTCTATGCGCCTACTCGTGATATCACCAATATTGCCTGCTGCGAAACAGGATGGAGAATGGTCTTTGACCCTGTGAATAACAGGTTGTATGGAGCAGGCTCGAACGGACAAACCAAAGCAACGTGGTATGATCCGGCTACCGGAAGCCCTGAGTGGCTCCCGAAAGGATGGAATGCCTGTAATATTATTTCGGGTCCTTGTCCTGCTGCATGCCCGAATGCAAATGGAGAGTTCCGCCACATAACACGTGCCCCTAACGGAAATTTTTATGGATATACTGCAGTGGGAGACGGGTCATCTTCGAATAATGTTTCTACCATCACCGGCTTTGATCCCAACTTTGTGGGTATCTACCGCTCCTGCAATGTTCCGCCTTCCCCTTACTGGACTATTCCTTTTCAACCTTCGAGCCCTACCTATTACGTTGGATGTTATTATATGGGAAATGGAATTGCAGCAAGCAACTGCTACATCTATATTTACACCGGAAGCCAGGTGCAGAAATTTGATATCTATTCTCCCTCACTTTTAGGAAGTACAAATATTGCAGGAGGAACATTGCTGATGAATTCCGGAATACTGGCCGACCTTGCTAATAATTTTTATGTGGGAACGCAAAACGGAATTTCCGCTTACACTCCGGCAATGACCCTCATTACTTCTGTTCCAACTTCCAAACCTGTTTACGACATGGCCTTTGCTCCGGGTAATACAATTGCCGCCTGTGGAATTGGATTTGTAGGAGTATACGGAGGGATTGTTCAGGGAGGAGCACCCATCACCTGCAATCCTCAACCGAATTTACCCATGACTGCAACTGCTGATTCAACTCCGCCTACAGGTTGCGGCAATACGAATGGAACTGCCTGGATAGATACGATCATCAATGGAATCGGGCCGTACCATTATTCGTGGAGCAATGGAGCAACTACGAGCGCTATCAGTAACCTGGCATCCGGAACTTATACATGCACCATCATAGATTCTTCATGCCCCGCAGAGACAACCGTAGTTGTAATTACATTGCCATCCGGTGCAAGTTTTTCTGTGACCCCTGCCTTCACTCCCAATTTATGTTTTGGTGGAACAAGTGGCTCTGCAAGTGTTACTGTGAACGGAGGAAGTACTCCCTATACGTATAGCTGGAATCCTTCGGGGCAAAGCACATCAGCGGCCACGGGATTATCCTCCGGAATATATTCAGTCACTATAACGGATGGCACAGGATGTACGAGCACACAAACTATAAATGTTACACAACCCGCTGCGCTTTCAACAACGGTTTCTTCCAATCCTGCGAGTTGTTCAGGAAATAACGGAAGTGCATCCGTATCGGCTTCCGGAGGAACAGGGGCGTATACTTATTCCTGGAATCCATCCGGATCTTCCACAGCAAATGCAACAGGTTTGGCATCCGGAAATTATTCTGTAACAGTCACCGATGCAAATGGCTGCAGTAAAATATCAACGGTAAGCGTCAGCCTGACAGCCGGACTTTCTGCCTCCGTTACATCCACAGCAGCGAGCTGCGGAGGCAACAGTGGCACCGCAACGGCATCTTCTTCTAGCGGAACCCCGCCTTATACGTATAACTGGAGCAATGGACAAACTTCTCAAACATCGAGTAATCTTGCATCCGGAAATTATTCGGTGACGATCACCGATGCCGGCGGGTGTTCATCCACGCAAACAATTACAGTTGCTGCAACCGGAAGTATTTCAGCATCGGCAACAAATGATACGATCTGTGCCGGGCAAAATGCTACTCTTGCAGCTACCGGAGGAACCAATTATTCCTGGAGCACAGGCGCAACCACAGCCGGTGTGAGTGTAAATCCTGTTGTCACAACAAATTATTCTGTTATTGTTTCATCAGGCACTTGTACAGATACTGCTTTCTCCACGGTGACCGTTAATACAGCCCCCAATGTTTCTGCCTGGAGCAACACAACCATCACGGCAGGAAGCAGCACTACGCTTTCTGCGACCGGAGGAACCAATTATTCCTGGAGCACAGGAGAGACCACGTCAGATATCACAGTTTCGCCTTTGGTTACTACCACATATTGCGTTACTTCGAGCAACAGTGGCTGCACTGACAGTGCTTGTGTGATCGTATACGTTCAGCAAACGGATAATTGTAATTATGCCGAGGATCAACTTTTTGTTCCTGATGCATTCTCTCCGAATGCAGATACAAAAAATGATATTCTGGGAATATATTTTCCCGATATCAGCTGTATCAGAGAGACGGAGTTTGTCATTTATGACCGATGGGGAGAAAAAGTATTTGAAGCGTCCAGTATTGTATCTACCTGGGATGGTACATACAAAGGAAAGATGATGAACACGGCTGTCTTTGTTTATTATATGAAAGTAACTTTTAATAATGGAAAGGAAACGATCAAAAAAGGAAATATTAGTCTAATACGTTAATAAAATAAAACATGAGATCTAAATTACATTTTCTTGGGCTCTTTTTTGCCTGCTATCTACTGTCTGCTGACTATTGTTTCTCGCAAGACATCCACTTTGCGCAATACACGCAAATGCCGCTGGCAACTAATCCGGCGCAAGCCGGCACCACAGTTTGGATACGGGCGCAGATGTCGTATCGCGAACAGTGGGGGAGTGTCACTATTCCGTACCGTACATTCGGATTCTCTTTTGACCAGAAGTTCAGAAAGAGATGGGCTCGTCAGATAGAGACCGTGTTTAGTCAGCGGAAGACACTTTTTTTTCAGAAAGTATCGGAGACTGGTTTGGGTTGGGGTATTTTGGTGTTGAAAGACCAGGCCGGAACTTCGCAGATGGGAACTACCAACGCAAACTTATCGCTCGCCTATCAGGCGAAGATTGGGCAGAACCAAATGCTTTCTTTGGGGTTACAAGGCGGCCTTGCCCAACGCAGCATTAATTATAATGATCTTAAATGGGGTAGCCAATATGACGGAAGTAATTATGACCCCAATCTCCCCGCCCAGGAAGATTTTTCAAAGACATCGGTCATCTATCCTGATTTTGGTGCAGGCCTGTTATGGACCTATAAGAAGAACGAACGTTACATGAGAGGCAATGACCAGCGGGATGTTTATTTGGGCGCATCGATTTCCCATTTTGCACAACCCTCCTATTCTTTTTTCGGCACCACGGAGACATTGTATCGCAAATACATTATTCATGGACATAGTTTGCTGGGAGTGGACAACACAAATTATTCGTTCACCCCTACGTTCCTGTATGCGCAGCAAGGCACAGCACGTGAGATATTGTTCGGAACATTGGTGCGTTACATGTTAAAAGAAGATTCTCACTATACGGGTTATGTAAAAGGAGCCGCGGTATCATTGGGCGGATATTACCGTTACCAGGATGCAGTGATCGTAGCCGCAAACATAGAAATGGCGAGCTACTCGCTGGGTATTAGCTACGACATCAATGTTTCGGGCTTAAAGGCAGTGACATACGGCAGGGGAGGATTTGAGATCACACTTCGCCTTCTGAACCCAAGTCCGTTCCTTTATTCGAATGCAAGCTTCAATAAGTAAAGCGGCTGTATGAGAATAACTCTGCTGTTTTTATTTGCGGCCGCACTTCATTTTTTTGGCATCACCGCAGTGCATGCATCCGGAAGAAATTGGACTGCTGAGCAATCATCTCCCAAAATATTCATCGAGAACAAAGGACAGTTTGTACTTCCTGAAAATTATTCAGCAAGAAAGATATTGTTCGGAGCAGAGTTCGGTCCGCAGGTTTATTTTACCACCACCGGGCTTATTTATGGAATGCAAAAGGAAGACAGGATGAGCGAAGAAGAGAAAGAGAAATATTTGGAGCATCAAAGAGACGGACATAAAGAAGCGGAGGAAGGAGAAAAGGAGCAAACTATCTTGCGCACGTATTATATAGAGATGGAGTGGGAGGGAGTAAACCCCAATGCCCGCATCGTGTCCGAAAATAAAGTTTCGGAATATTGGAACTACCTTGATCCGAAGAACATTCACAAGAGTATTGATCGTGTTAGTGGATACAAAAAAATAATTTATAAGGACCTTTATCCGAACATTGATGTTGAATATATTTTTCATTCCACCGAAGGACTGAAATATAAATTGATCCTGCACCCGGGAGCGGATATTTCAAAGGTTAAAATGAAGTATACAGGTGCTGAAAAAGTAGTTAAGAACAACGGTGGTGATATTTTATTTTCGAATGTTGCAGGGAATATATCGGATCAGGCTCCGGAAACTTTTTACGCGTCAGGAGATGGATTAATTTCTTCTCATTTTAATTTAATGAATAATGTGGTCACATTTGAGCTGGGTTCTTACGATCATTCTCAAACAGTTGTTGTTGATCCATGGATAAAAAGCGGACTGACGCCTTCCAATACGGTAGTAGAAGTTTCTTCAGATGCGGCCAATAATGTTTACATATACGGATTTGACGGGTTGATGAACGCCACAAATCCCGTTGGACATTATGTTCAGAAATATAATTCAGCCGGGGTGCTCCAATGGACCTTCAGTTTTACTCAGGCGATGAATTACATTCAAAATACCGGAGATATTTCTGTTGACCCTGCTGGTAATTCGTATGTGACCTGTGGGTTTTATTTCATCGGATATTTTTTCTTCGATTGCATGCAGTCGAAATTAAATACAGCCGGAACCCTGATGTGGAATACCCAGAGCCCGCAGTTATACGAAAACTGGCGCAACGCTTTTAATTGTGATTTCACGCAGTTGATCCAGTTAGGCTGCGGTCCCGGTTGCTGCAACGTAGGGCAGGGGGATATTATCAATACAGGTACCGGTGCGGAGACAATAAAATTTTCTCCTCCCGCTACAGGCGATATTGTTTCAGCATCTTACGGAAAGAACGGATACTTGTATATTCTTTCAGTGATGGATACGAGCCCTGTTTCAAATTCTCATCTCAGCTGCCTGAATCCCGCAACAGGTTTTTCGGTTGTGTTCAGTAATAATTATCCGGTGAGCGCAGCTTTTAAAGATGGCTTCAATACAAGTTACGGCACGTATGGCATCAATGGTTTAGCGGCAGGATGCAGTTATTTGTATTTGTGTTTGGGCGCGACATTGGAAAAAAGAAACCTGGTCACCGGAGCTCTCATCGGAAGCGTTGCTGTCCCGAATGGAGTGCAGCATTCTAATTCGGGTTTAGCGGTGGATAAATGTGGGAATATTTATGTGGGTTCCTCTACCGGAGTTTATGTATTCGATCCTTCCTTAACTCTTCTTACTTCTTTTGCAACACCTTTTCCTGTGCTCGATATCTGCATGGGTGCCGGAGGTATATTTTATGCCGTTGGAGGAACAGCAACTGCGAGTACCAATTCCGGATTTGTTGCGCAGTTCAATATGTCAAGCATTTGTAACGCAATAAATATTACCACCACTCCAAATTCATGTGGATCATCCAACATCGGCACCGCCACCGCTACAGCATTATTTTGTTCCGGGCCTTACACGTATGTATGGAATACCATTCCTCCGCAAACCACGCAAACCGCAACCGGACTTGCCGGAGGAAATTACACAGTCATCGTTACAGGAGCAGGCGCCTGCAATGAAAAAGATACTGCGGTGGCAACCATTCCTGCCGGGCTGTTAGTTGTTACCGTTCCACCTTATGTAAATGTTTCTTGTAAAGGTGGAAATAATGGTTCGGCAAATATTTCCGCTTCGGGCGGTACTTCTCCTTACACATACATCTGGAATCCTACGGCGCAAACAACCAGCGCTGCGAGCGGGCTCAGTGCCGGAATTTATTCTGTGACGGTGACGGATGCGAGCGGATGCAGCGGTACTCAAACAATAAGTATTACAGAACCCGCAGCGCTCAGCGCCAGCGTGAGTTCAACACCTGCAGCTTGCGGAGGGAACAACGGCAGTGCTTCAGTTTCTGCATCCGGTGGAACTATGTTGTATACCTATGCCTGGAACCCTTCCGGACAAACCACCCAGTCAGCATCTAACCTTTCTTCAGGAAATTATTCGGTAATGATAGCAGATGCTAACGGATGCACATCCTCTGCAGCAGTAACTGTTGCAGCAACGGGCAGTTTAACAGCTACTGCTTCAAACGATACCATCTGTATAGGGCAAACAGCTGTGCTGAATGCCTATGGTGGCACCAATTATTCCTGGAGCAACGGGGCAACGGCATCTACTATTCAGGTTTCCCCCTTTGTGATCACAACCTATTCGGTTATAGTTTCAGCAGGCAGCTGTTCCGATACAGCATTTGCAACCGTGGTGGTAAATCCGGGGCCGTCCGTTTCTGCCTTCAGCAATACAACCATTACGGCAGGAAGCAGTACAACACTTTCTGCAAGCGGAGGAAATAATTATACCTGGAGTACAGGAGAGACCACAGCGGTAATTTCTGTTTCTCCGGTTGTTACCACCACGTACTGCGTTTCATCAACTAGCGGAGGATGTATTGACAGCGCCTGTGTGATCGTGTATATTCAGCAAACCGATAACTGCAATTATGCCGATGATCAGTTTTTTGTTCCGGATGCATTTTCGCCCAACAACGATACAAAGAATGATGTACTTGAACTTTACTATCCGGATATCAGCTGTATCAAAGATCTGGAGTTTGTCATTTATGACCGGTGGGGAGAAAAGGTGTTTGAAGCAAGCAACCTGGTTTCCACCTGGGATGGAAACTATAAAGGGAAAATGATGAACACAGCTGTATTTGCATATTATTTGAGGGTCACCTTACTGAACGACAAAGAAATTCTAAGAAAAGGAAATATTTCATTGATCCGATAGGTGCCCATCTTCCAATTTTAAACGGTACCTTTTAAGAACTGCTTACATGCCTGCCTAATGGCTAAAGTTGTTGTGCTGAAAATGGGGTGATAGAATAATTACTCTTTCACAAATTTTTTCACAGAGCAGTTCCCTTTTTCGTCAAATATTTTTAACATATAATATCCGGCTGCCAGTTTAGAAATATTCAGAACTGCTTTTTCTTTTAAGGGAGGCAAATTATCTTCCAATATCTTTTCTCCCAACACATCATATACTTCCATGTTTATTTTTTGGTTCTCATAGTGCCAAAAATCCACGAACAGGGCAGAGGAAGCAGGATTGGGGTAAACCGAATGAATTCCCATATCTGTATGCTCGTGAACTCCGGTTCCCAAACAGTTATACCCCTGCACAGCAACCAACGCGTTGTAAATATTTAATCTTCCTCCGGAAGCATATTTTGGCTTCAGGATGGATGATGTGTCTACGCTGCTCAGCAGATAATTACGCATTTGCAATGCAATAGCTCCCGGATTTAATTTGTAGTCGCTCATCATCTGTGTGCAGGCCGTGGAATACATCAACGCTATGGCCCCTGCAACGGCAGGCGATGACATGGAGGTGCCGGTCATTTTAACATACGGAGGATTATACGCACTTGTAGAATAGATCCAAAAGCCCGGAGCGCCCAGATCTACGGAGGTGGTTCCCCATCCTGCTGATTGAGTGTCATCCGGATTTGTTCTCCCCACTCCGATCATGTAGGGGCTTGTACATCCGGTAGGAATATCACCTACCGCATCCACATCCACCTGGTTATTGGTAGTGGATGTCGCATTTAAAATTCCGGCCAGGCCGAGCGAATCGTAAAATGCACACCACAACGGGAATTGGGCAGGCTTGCCATTGTCAACACCAAAAGAAGAGTTGGTTGCAACTATAAATGCCCCTTTGGTTCCATGGGTACTGTTATAAAGTTTACGCATTGCCAGTACATATCCGTACGAGCGCAGCACGGTAGATTCTTTCTGGCTATTGCTTGCGCTTCCACTATATAGCCCTTGTATCGGCAATATTTTTACTCCCCAGCAAATTCCTGCAACCCCTTTGCCATTGTTTCCGATAGCACCAATAATTCCTGAAACATGGGTTCCATGATCGCTGCTGGCAACACTCATATCGTTATTCACTCCATCATATCCGTTGATGTCATCCTTATACCCGTTTCCGTCATCATCAATTCCATTGCCCGGAATTTCATGATAGTTCACAAAATAGTTCAGATCCTCATGAGCATATTTTATCCCCCCGTCAATCACAGCCACCACCATGGTATCTCCGCTGGAAGTAACACCGTTGTTTCCGGTACTGATATCCCATGCTTCCTGCGTTTGCATGTCTCCTGTTGTGTTGGGGTAATAGGTATCCTGCCCATGATTGTGATGCGCCCATTGATCCGGATAGTCAGGATCATTCGGAACATATCTTTCCTGCACTCCGTAATGGTTCAACTGAGCAAGCTGTACGAAAGGGCTGCTGTTCGCAGCTTCCAACATCGCTCCGGCATCTATCGCTGAAGCATCAAAATGAAACAACCAGCAATGCATGTCCTTTGAAAGCAGTTCAGCACCACCCAATTTTGTCTGAACTCCGTTCATCGTTTGAAATGAGAAGGAAAAACGTTCTGCATCGCTGTTAGAGTGCAGCATCACGATGATCTCTCCTTCCGCAAAATATTTTTCGCGAAATGTTTGTGCCTGAGAGATGCCTGCCTGTGCCAGTGCCTGCAATGAAATCAGGAATAAATATATTTTTTTCATACTATTTTTATTTTTTGTTATTCAATCACCAGTTTTCCGTTCCCCATGCTCCTTCCTTGTTGTGATAGCCTGTAATAATATATTCCGGAGGATAAATTTTCGCGGGAGATCGTTGTTTCAACATTCTCCAGATGGATCCTTTTTACTTCAACCCCAAGCAGGTTGTAAATGCAAAGCTCGGAAGGAATAACCTGAGCATTGAAGATGTGTATAGTTGTTTGATCGCTGAAAGGATTTGGGAAAATGTTTATCTGGTTGGATAAAACATTTTCCATCATATCGGTTGTGCAATTGATCACTGTCAGCATGTGTGTGGTGCTGCTAACGCATCCATTGGGGCCGGTTAATGTCAGCGTGTAGGTTGTTGTACTAGAGGGTGCGTCTGTAATGCAATTGGTTGTTTGTCCTCCCGGCATCCAGGAATAGGTGAACCCAAGATTACCACTGCCGTCACACAGCGTTGCGGTTTGTCCGGCACAAATGGAAGTAGGCCCGAGCACGGTGACTGTTGGTGAAGGCATTACGATCACCGTGAAAGATGCAGAGTCGCAGCAGCTTGAACTGCTTCCGTTGCAGCAGATCATAGCCATATACGTGGTGGTGGAAGTAGGACATACCACAATAGAAGAAGTTGTTTGCCCTCCGGCAGACCAGATATACGTGGTGGATGTGCAGTTGATGTTTGAACTGAGCCAGGCATTTAATGTAGTGCAGCTGCCGGCACAGATCTTATTTTGTCCGTATATCGAAGCCACACATCCTGTGCTGGTGCAGGTTTTGACATTTAACCTGAATGTGTCCATTCCGCTGCAACCATTTGCATCCGTAATAATCACTGTATAGGTGGTAGTTGCAGATGGAGATGCATTGATACAGGACGTGGTCAGATTTCCGGGCATCCACAAATAACTCACACCTGTATTTGCGCAAAGGTTGGTTCCCTGCCCGGAGCAAATCGTATCGGGCCCTGAAATTTTTACAACAGGTGGAAGAGAAATACTTACGCTGATAGATGCTGTATCGCAGCAATTATTGGGGATGCTTATGCAACACACCACTACAGAATAAGAGGTCGCAGCAGTCGGGCACACAACAATGGAAGAGGTGGTTTGCCCTCCCGGCATCCATTGATAGGTTAAAGAAGAGTAGTTGAGCGAAGTGCTGAACCCGGCATTGAGCGTGGTGCATCCGCCCGAACAAACTTGTGTTTTTCCGGTGATAGAAGCAGTGCAGGGGGATACATTGCAGTTGATCACATTTAATTTAAATGAATCGATGGCTGTGCAGCCAAGTTGATTGGTGAGAGTTACGGTATACGTAGTGGTAACAGATGGAGATGCATAAATACAATTGGTTGTTTGTGCACCGGGCACCCATAAATAGGTAACACCCGTAAGTCCGCTTCCTGCACACAAGCTGCTGCCTTGCCCTGCGCAAACGGTGTTTGGCCCGGTTATAGCTACGGTCATTGTGGGTGCCACCATCACAGTAAAAACTGCCGTATCGCAGCAGGGATTGGGGCTTGTACAGCAGGCATTTACAGTATAGGTGGTGGTTGCTTTAGGACACACAACGATCGAAGAAGTGGTTTGTCCTCCAGGAGCCCATTGATAGGTAACATTTGTACAGAGGGCAGAACTGCCAAACTGAGCGTTGAGAGTGGTACACCCGCTTGGGCAAACCTTGTTTTGTCCGTAAATGATCGCTGCACATGAGCCATTAAGCTGGGCAAAAGAAAAATTTACAGCCAACCCCTGTATAACGAATGCAAAAAATAAAATTCGTAAAGATGTTTTCATGTTTGTGGATTTTATGAATGGTTAAGTGGTTTGATCTCTTCCTGTTTCAAATGTACGGTGAAGGGAGAGGAAAAACAATTGAATGATGAGAAGGATTCACCCTACTGAGGGAACTAAGAAAGAAGAATAGCAGGAAAAATTCTACCTAACGCAGCGGCATCCGGGGTTGATGGCATCGTTGTAATTAGCATAGCCCCAGGTGCCATTCGTTTCATGTATCCACACGTACTGATTGTTGGAGGTCTTCGTTGCGCCTGTGGCTGCTGTTTGAGTTCCATAGACAGGAGTGGCAGCGGTGGCAGTCCATATTTCATCATTGATCCAGGAACCATCCGGAGGATCAAAAGTGCCACTGAGGAAATAGAGTGCTTCTTCGAAAGTAGGCAGACGCCAGTCAGAATATCCCCCTTCAACAAGAGTTCTGCAATATTCTCTGGCAGTGATCCAGGTTGCAAGGCCTGTTTGTTCGGCGGTACTGATAGTCGTTACGCACGCAGCACATCCTGTATTCCCGCCTCCTCCACTAGAAACGCTCGCGTTTGTCCACTGCGGATTATTTCCGTCTCCCTGGCTGGTTAACACTTGTCCGCTGGTGCCGGGCCCGTTGGAAGCAGCAGTGAGATAGATCCATTTCAGGGTAGGTAGATCCCAGTAATAATATCCTTTTCCATTTCCATTGGTCATGGAGCCGTTTGTGTTGAATACAATCAATGCATCCGCTTCAGTTCCTGAAATGGTTGCTGCATCTGTGTTGCTGGTGAGTGAAACGCGGGGCAGGAGCATGCCTTTGTCTGAGGCAACTATATCCAGCATGGCAGAAACATTAGCGGCAGCGCCAGATGTGTTGATGGCAATATTCTGCGCATGGCAGGTTGCCTGTGCGGAAAGTGCAATAACGTAAACAACAATCAACTTTTTAATTATCCCATTCATGTTATTTCTTTGCTCACAATAAAGATAAGATAATTTCGAGAAATAGAATAATTAGTATGCGAAAAATTTACTTTACTGAAAATCCTGCAAGAAAAATCAATAAATCACGATAGATTTCATGTAAATCTGGTCATCGCTGGAAGCAATCACGGTGTAGACACCTGCTGGGATCTTGTTTTCCGGATCAACAGCGATGCTTACCTCGCTTCGGCTGTTAAAAATTATTTTTGAATAATATTCCCGCCCGAATATATCGCGAACCAGCACGAGAATCTTTCCATCTTTTTTGGCAAAGGAATCATGTATGGTCATTGCAAATTTCCCATCGCTCGGATTGGGAAATAAAGAAATTCCTTCTTCAGCAACGGGTCTTACCGGTACAGGACCAAAATATTCATTGTGTCCGTTACGATCAGTCTGCCTGAGCCGGTAGAAAAAAGTTTCCGCAGGGTCGTTTGAAAGAGGTTCAAAATCAATGAAGTCGTAGTTTTCCTGCGTAGAAGAATTTCCGGCACCTGGAATATTTCCAATGGCTTTCCACTGATCAGCGTCTATACTTCGTTCTACGGTAAAGTGATCGTTGTTCAGTTCAGTTACTGTTGACCAAAGTAAATGAACGGTATTTCCTTCCTGAATGGCCCAGAAGCGCAGCATATCTACTGGCAGAACTGTGTTGGTGCAGGCATTGTAGGCCACTTTGGTTGCGGCAGATGAAGCAGTGCCCCCGCTTGAAGAACTGCCGCCGGCAGCAGAAACTGAGCCGTTTGTACTTGCGAAACCGGTGACTCCGACAAAAAGAAAGTTGGCCAAGGTATTGCAGCTACTCGACCCGGTGCTGTTTGATTTAATAAAATATACGTCATCGCCCCCGGCTCCGAAGCCGGTTGTAATTCCGGCTACCGCAAACCCTCCATCGTTTGTATTCACCACTGATTTTCCTTCATCAACGCCTGCGCCTCCTATTGCATTCAGCCAATGCACCGTAGTGCTCGCTCCACTGAAAGAGACTCTTGTCAGCAGTATATCCTTGGCTCCTGCGCCAAAACTTTTTGTGTAACCGGTTACTACGTAACTGCCATTGTTTAAAAGAACCAGAGATGTTCCTGCTTCGTCAGAACCGCTGCCATCATCACCTAATACTCTGTCCCAAATGATGCCACCAGCGTTGCTCAGCATAACAAAGTAGACTTCGTAACCCACTCCGCAACAGCCGACACTTTTTGTCCCTCCTACAGCCAAATAAGTTCCATCGGTGTTTTGTACTATGTCGTATAGTTCGTCCGCATTGCCGCCTCCGATCACCTGTGTCCAACTCACCGCTCCTGCATTATCGGTTTTGATAACATATGCGTTGTCATTTCCTGCGGAACCGTAACCCTGAGTATAGCCGGACATTACATATCCTCCGTCTGTATCCTGGATTATCGAATACGCCTCATCATCGCTCGCTGAACCAATAACGCTTGTCCAGAAAGTGCTGGCATCGCTGTTGGTTTTTATCAGGTAAACATCTTTCAAACCAGCTCCGTAACTTATAGTGTATCCCGTAATAGCAAATCCTCCATCGGTTGTGGTCGTCACACATGAAGCTTCGTCATCTGCAGCTCCCCCAAACGTGGCCGTCCATTTCAAAGTTCCATCGGAATCGGTTTTCAGCAGATAAACATCCGATCCTCCCGCCCCGAAGCTTGTAGTGCTTCCTGCAATGACATAACCTCCATCGTTAGCCTGAACCACAGAATAGGCAATTTCATTTCCTGCTCCACCAAAAGCGTTTGACCAAACTACAACTGCCGCTGTATTTATCTTGGCAAGATAAATATCCGTGCCTCCAGCACCTGAGGTAGTCGTACTTCCTGAAAAAATATAATTGCCATCACTATCCTGAATAACAGAATATCCGCGCTCGGTACCGGTGCCTCCATAGGTGCGTTGAAATGTTTGAGTAAAAGCGATCATTGGCGTAACCCAAATAATGAGGCAGGCAATAGTCCGAAGATAATTCGTTCTGCGCATGAAGACCAGAAGTTGTGTGATGCGAGGGAGCATCTCAAATATAATCAAAAAGATGGACAACTGCCTTGAAGAATTTCTGCTTGATTTACCTCGCCGGATAGTACAGTATTGGCCCAATCAATAACTTTGTCCGGAAATCATTTCTCCGATATTATGGCTGGTCATTCTAAAATCAAAGGTTTTGAGCTGATCAGGCTTCCATATGAGATCACAATAAAATAGACCCCTTTAGGATAATTTCTGATATCTATTTGTGACGTCTTGTGGTTAAATAAGGGTGAAGACGAGAAGTAGACATCGGAGCCGATCGAATTGAAAATATGAATACTTGTTTTCATTTCTCCTATACCCTCCGGCATTTCAATATTCAAAACATCTGAAGCAGGGTTCGGGAATATTTTTATTTCTTCCGAACCAAGTTCTTCATAATCACCCTTCCTCAGAGTGGGATCGGGAACTGTTGTTGTTTCTCCGGGACAATTTACGGGTTTGTAATTTGTTCCTGCTGTCAGGGAATTATAATCGCTTCGGGCCTGTGAGAGATTTCCATTTTGACTCAAAAGAGAATAATTTCCCCACCCTCCGTAATCTTTATACACAAACCAGCATAGCGATTCTATCTGTTGGTTGCCTGTGGTTTGGTTCCAGCTGTTGATTCTGGCGTACGCTTGCTGCATCCACCCGGAATAATACGAAGATGACGGCTGATTGCCGTGCGAGTTGGTATTTGTTTCGGTGATATGAACGGCTTTTGTTTTGGCGTAAGAATATTTTGAAAGTATTGTCATATACACTTTGAAGCAGTCAAACTCCCAGGCATTTGAATTTTTGTTGGATGCTTGCAGGTTATTGTCTGCACTCTGTGTATTTGCTGATCCGTAGGCATGAATGGCATATCCGTCACAGGTGTTTCCCACTTGTGTTACCACACGATCAAAATAGACATCATAATACACTCCTCCTCCGGTGGAGGTTGAGAGAGGGCCTTGATTATTAAATGTGCCCGGGCCCGCAACCATAATTTTAGTTTGTGGAGCTGCTGCTTTTATCGTGTTATAACATTGTTTGAAACAAGCGGCATATACATCGGCAGGAACACCTTTTCCGTTGTTACCTGCATTGCCTGAGTTCTCTCCTGCCAGATTAGGTTCATTTCCTATCGTAAACCATTTTACATTGTAGGGAGCCTGCGATAATTGCACAACCACATTCTTGCAGTCGTTGGCAAACGAGGTAAAGTCAGCAGAGTTATTCGGAATATTTTTTCCCCAGTTTTTGTCTATGCGAACAATCGGTTCAAACAGGCCCTGGTTCCGTACCTGCTGAATGAGGTTTTTTGCATTGTTGATGCCCCAGCCTCCGCTAGCTCCGTCTTCGGTATTTATAATTTCAACCGTCCAGCCCTTTTTTCCGTTCATGACGTTTCCTGCACTCGATTCCCAAAAATGAATTCCGTAAATAGTATTGCAGCTGCCCGAAGAGTTGCAGTTCGGTACCTGGAAGGTTGAACCGTAGGTATGCGAGCTCCCGTTCCATATCCTCCAGGAGTACCATTGCCCGGGTTGAAAGGTCAACGCCTGACCGGTGTTCACCTGTCCGTTGATGAGATACGAAACAAATCCTGTTGCCCCTGTTGTTGTGGTCATATTAGAAACAGATTTGTTGTAAAAATTATTCGGATCAAAATTCCCGTTCACCGTTTTGGATATATCCAATACCCATCCATTGCCCAGGTTTGACCAGTTGAACATTGCATTCGGATTCGTGCAGGTAGGAGCCGTTACCTGTAAATTATAAGGTGTGCCCGGAGGAACAGCATACGAACCATTTATTTCAAATTCCGGCAGGCGCACATGCAGGTCAATTCCTGAATTGGTTACATATAAACGGACATATTGTGCTGTGAAGTTTATGTTGTGTGTGGTAATAGCCGCCTGATTAGCATTGCTGAAAGTACCTTTGGTGGTCCAGGGGCCGTTAAGCGATGTTGCTGTTTGTATCTCGTAGTTTTTCAGGTTATACATAGATGGATCGCAGCTGCAGGCCGATGCATGTTTGAGTATAATACCGGATATATTGGAGCTCTTGCCAAGATCCAGTGCAAGCCATTGGTTAGGAGCCGAATTGCTGGTCCATTTCGTATTGACGTTTCCATCATAGGCAAAGTTTCCTGCTTCAGATGGGATATAATTGCTGCTGCTCTGATAGGCTACAGCACTAAGTGCGAGATTTGTTCCGGTGCATACAGAACAAACACCAGCGAGAGTAAAGTATGCAACAACCAGGATTTTTTTCATATCGGTTTTATTTTCTTCAAATGTATCTGTAAAGCAGGGGAAATGCAACCCAATTCAGCGTCTGAACTCACCTTACTGAAAGAGCATATAAATGGAGGAAATCAATAACTTTGGGGTTGTAATATTTGAACCTGAATGAGCGCGCAGACCAACGAGCTTTTCGACATCATCCGGAGCTTAACCCCTCAGGAAAAGACCTTTTTCAAGGCCTATTTTCTCAAGGCAAAAGAAGAGGAGGGCACGCCCTCGTTCCTGCTGCTTTTTGACGCCATGAATGAAATGGAGTTTTATGATAAGCATGAACTTAAACTCATACTTACAAAAAAGGGCTTTAAATCCAATTATTTTAAGGCTCAGACCTATCTCACCGAAGCGATTCTAAGTGCACTGACCAAATATCACTCGGAAACGGAGAATAGTATTAAACTGGGAAACCTGTTGCAGGAGGTAAATATCCTGATCAAAAAAAATCTGTTCCACACTGCTCATAAATATTTTGACAAGGCGCAGAAAATGGCCAATGCCCATACCATGTATGAATATCAGTTGCTGCTGGATTACGTAGGGTTTCATTTTCATGAAAAGAAGCAGGCCTGGGTGGATAAATACATGTTGTCGGTCAATGCGCACTTGAAAGAGTTCGGACTTGAAACAGAATTAAGAAAAGCGGGCTTTGACGCACTCAACCTGGCTATTGAGCATTACGACAAACATGCTTCTGAAAGCATGGTAAAGAAAAATGCATCTAAAGTCCTGGAAAAGCTGAATTATATTTCCAAAAACCTTTCCCTGAATAATTTTTCAAAGTCCAGGTATTATAGTTCCAAGATACAATGCCTGATGATCCTGAATAATTCAGCGGCATTAAACAAGGAGATAAAAGAATACTCGCAATATTTAAAAAGCTTGCCCAATACAAATGCATTCTTTGCCCGAACGGTATTGCATGGCTATAATTCCATCGTGATAGCGCTGGCGAACATGCGGGATTTTTCAACCATCGAAAGAACATTTTCAGCTGCAGAAACCTATTTCCATTCTCTTTCTCCTAAAACATGTACGCCCGATATTTCCAGCCTGTATTACTCTTATATTGTGGAAAACATGCTGGCTATTTTCAATGAAACCGGACTGCCTGAAAAAACACTCAACTTGTGGGAAGAAAATAAAAACGAGATACACCGGTACGGTAAAAAGAATTCTGTATCCCTTTGTGCCATGAATGTTGCACTGGGCCAATTCATGCAGGGAGATTTTCACAAGGCCGTCAGGTTGGCCAATACAATCCCTTATGAACCGGTAAGGCCTACCGTATATTGTGAAGCAAATCTTTTACTCTTGCTTTCTCACTACGAACTGAACAATATCGATATTCTTCCTTCGCTTGCGAAACAGGCCAGAAGGTCGTACGATAAATGTAACATACTGAAAGAAGAAGACTCTATTCTTTTTAATTTCTTCGAAAAAAAGATAGTTAAGTTAAATTCGAAACAAGAAAAGGCAATTGCATTTGCTTACCTGAAACAAAGCATGGAGGCATGCAAAGATCAGGCAGGCGCAGATGCAACAACAGGCAGCATTAAGGTGGATCTATGGCTGGACAGTAAGATCAAAGATATGAGTTATGCCGAACTTGTTCAAAAGAGTTCAGAAGGGTAATAAAAAAACCCCGTCCCGATATGATCCGGACAGGGTTTTTGCATGTCAGTGATTACTTTTTTTCATCTTTCTCATCATCATCATCTTCTTTCTTCTCTTTGGGTGCTACTACCTTTTTTATGAAATTCCCTTTGTCGTCAAAAAGAATATCTCCTTCTTTCATTTCAGCCTCAAAGATGGTTACATTTTTTGCGTCAATAATTTTTGCTGCTTCTTTGATCTTTTGCCCGGCATAGTTTTTCGCCAGGTAGTCTGTAACACCTTTTGGGAGCGCAGATATTTCGATCTCGCTTTCTGTTTCAAGCAGGGTTCCGGCTGCATCAAACAGGCAAGACATTTCTACCTTGGCATTTTCAAAACTTGCTTCGAAATTCGCATCTTCTTTTCCCCATTTAACTTTGGTTGCGTTGGGGTAAAGAGAAGTTAATTTGGTTTTTGCGGCTGCAGGTGCATCGTCACCTCCAAACGCCATTGCAGATACTGCGAATACTCCCAGTACGGCTGCTGCTAACATGATCTTTTTCATTGTGATTTTAGTTTTAGTGTTATTTTTTGTTTGTGTGTTCATGATGTAAAGCTGTTATGTGATTCTGTAGAAAAGTTGGAGCGTACTAAAATATTTTTCCGATCGAAATACCTAATACCGGTTTTATTCCTGTTTCATTGTGATTTATTATATCCGGACTTTCCATCAGCGTGCTGTCATAATAATTCCGTTGAAATAGATGAGCGCCTGTGGAAATATCCAGCACCCAGTTTTTTTCGGATACAACCTGGTAGCCCAGGATAAAAGATCCGCCTATGTCCGTGAAACTTACGAACCCAACCTGGGGCATCTCTTCTGCGTGTTCTAAAAGTTTAATTTGAGAGTAATTTATCATCGGCATGATATAGGCTCCGCGCATGGGAGCAATGTTTGCCAGATAAAATTTGGCCCCTAACCCGGCAATGACCCCGTTCGTAACAATGTCTTCGCCTCCTTCGCCTTTTTCAATATCAAAGGTGACAGGCCCTGCATAGCCTAATTGAAATACGAGAGATTTATTTTTTGAGATCTGTTTTTCCGCATCGATCCTGACTGCAGTAGAGAATAGAAAATAGGATTCCGAACTGCTGTTATCGATTAAAAAGGGAAGAATGTTAGCCTTTACAGCAAGTTTTTTAAGCTCCTGTGCTTCCTGGCTGAAGGCGCTAATGGCCAACGCTGCAGAGAGAATGTTTAATAAGATATATTTTTTCATGGTTTTATGTTTGACCAAACATAGAACCTGATTCTGAAGACATTCTGTAGGCTAGAATATGACTGTAATGGTATGCATGTTTCCTGCATACTGATAAGAAGCCCGGAAATTGTAGGTATCGCAGATCTGTTTTACTATAGAAAGCCCAAGCCCCACTGATTCCGATGAAGTAGAAGATTTTTGAAACCGCTCAAACAGCTTTTCACCAGGGATATTAAGGGCATTGCCTGAATTGGAAACTATAAGTGAATTATTTTTTATTTCAACTATTATTTTCCCTCCGCTTGTATTATGCCTGATCGCATTGCTTAGAATGTTTGACAGAAGAATATCCGCTAATTGGGAATTCATTTTTATTTTAACATTCTCAACAAAAATTTTGTCAATTTTAATTCCTTTTAGATCGATCAATTCTTCAAGCTGTCCGATCTTTTTCTCAACAAGTGTATATACATCCAGGGTTTGTGTCTCATGGAACTGCCGGTTCTCAATTTTTGCGAGCAGTAACAGCGATTGATTCAATTTAGATAATCGGTTCACGCTTTCGTAAATATCCTGTACTTGTTTCATCTGCTCTCCTGAAAGATTTTCAGCTTGCACCATCAGTTCAAGTTTCGAGCGGATAATGGCCAGCGGGGTTTGCAGTTCGTGTGAGGCGTTCTCGGTGAATTCTTTCAGGTTCCGGAAGTCATTTTGCATTTTTTCGGTCATCTTTCCAAGGGCTTCGTTCAGCATTTTAAACTCGGAAGTGCCCGCTTCCGGAAAATCAACAGCTTCTTTTTTACCCAGGTCAAATTTTCTTAAGGAGTCAAGGGTCTTGTAAAATGGTTTCCACAGGCTTTTGGAGAGCGACCAATTAAAAAGAATCAGAATGGCCAGTAATATTCCTCCTACAATTCCGAGTGAACTTACAATACTGTCTATAAGATCATCGGATTCAAGCAGGGGAGTGCCGGTGGTGGTGGTAAAATAACCTTCATTGGTTTTTACGGAGAAGATCAGCTCCCGAAAAGGCAGACTTTCATCTTCATAGGAATTATAGAGAACAGTATCTTTTATTGCGTCAGCAACCGCTTTATCAGCAGGGGTAAAGAAGAGGATATCCCTGCCAATAACAGATTGCACCGGCAGCTTGCCTGTTTTTTTTACATAGCCCAAAACCTGTGTCTGGGATTGTTCCAGATTCTCCGAAATATTCTCGTCAATGATGGAGCGGAGTGAAAAATAAAACAACACCCCTCCAATGACGAAAAGGACCATCGTCATAGCAAGATACCAGAGTGTGGTTTTGGTTAAAAGTTTCATGTAGACGTAAATTTATATCCCATCCCATATACAGATTTAATATAATCATCGCCACCTGCATCCATAATTTTTTTGCGAAGGTTCTTGATATGCGAATAGATGAAATCAAAGGAATCGGCTGCATCTGCTTCATCGCCCCACAAATGTTCTGCAATGGATTCTTTGGTCACAACACGGTTTTTGTTGGAGATGAAAAACAGCAGCATGTCATATTCTTTTTTGGTAAGGTTCAGGGTTTTTCCTTTTACAAACACCTCCTGTTTATCGGGGATGAGTTTGAGTGTTTCAAAAGCTATTTCATGGCTGCCTTCAAAGTTTCGCCTGCGCAGAACCGAATTCAACCTGGAATTTAATTCCGCCAGGTGAAAAGGTTTGGTGATATAATCATCAGCTCCCAGGTCAAGGCCTGAAATTTTGTCATCCAAAGAATTTTTTGCCGAGATGATAATGATGCCTGTCTTCGCATTATTTTTTTTGAGTGCTTTTACAATATCCAGGCCGCTGCCGCCTGGTAGGGTAATGTCGATAAGGGCACAGTCGTATTGATACATACCTGCCTTTTCATTGCCTGCTCCAAAATTCTTCACCCACTCACAAACGTGACCTTCATTCTTCAAAAATGAAAGAACCGATTCGCCAAGGGCAGCTTCGTCTTCTACTAACAATATTTTCACACTGTAAATATATGGAAATGATTCTGTAGGGATTTTGGAGCAGATAGAACCTAAAAACGCCTGCTAATTCCCGCTCGTATTCAGGTTTTAGGCAGGCGTTGAAGTGATTAAAACGTAAACCTAACGTATCTTATTTATAAGATTGATCGCCCGAAGATGTGTGTGCCTTTACCAATATATTGCCGTTTTTAAGAACCAGCTTCTTATTCTCATTCACATTTTGCCCGTCCTTGTCTATGCGAATATCGCCATAGTTTGTTTCCAGATCAAAGCTCAGAGCACTAAGCGGGTTCACAAACTTCATTTTAATATCTCCATAACTGGTGTTGGCTTCCATCTTTTCGGTGAGCTCTACATTTTTTCCTTTGATGTCTCCCGATGATGTGTGCAGCATGGTATTGCCTTTGAAATCTTCCAGCGAAATATCTCCATATTTTGAATCAATGTCAAGGTCTCCTTTCATGCTGTTTATTTTCAAGTCGCCTGAGCTGCATTGAGCTTTTATATTTCCGGTTACATCTTTGTAATGCTGATCTCCGTAGGACGTGGTAATGTCCACATTTCCTTTCAAGTTGGTGAATGTAATATCTCCTGAAGAAACTTTCCCGGAAACATTACCTGTCATTCCGTTTCCTGAAAGATCGCCATAACCCATGCTTAAATCGAGTTCAGTTGCCAGGTTTTCCAGCTTCACATCGCCCGAACGAGCATGAATGGTAGTGGATTTGTTTTGCAGTCCGCTTACTTTGATGTCTCCATACGAACTATGTAGGATCACATTGGTGGATGCAGGCACTTCAAAGCTCATGTGGGAGGATTCGGTATGGCAGCCTATTATTACATCCCCTTTTGAACCTTTGCCATCTTTTGATTGCTTGCAGTTTACGGATGTTGTATCACCGTTTGAGTCTTTAGACTCTTTTACCTCTGTTATTTTCAGAACATCATTTGTACGCTCATATTTGATGCTGCGTTTACGTTTTCCGATAATCAGTCCGTGTGATTCAGATTTGCTGTTTGCTTTGAAGGTTATTTTATCTCCGGCAACGGCTGTAATATTGATGTCAAAACTGGAACAATCTACTTCCAGTGTATTTACTCCTGCAAAAGAGGTGTCTATTTTTATAGAATCCTTTGATACAGCCAGCATGCCGGACGAAGGTTGTTGCCGTACAGATGGAGTAGGAGATGCAGCGATTTGAGGAGGAGTAGATAATGCTATTGGAGCAGTTATATCTTCGTTTCTTGCAGAGGTAGAAGTAACGGGAGCAGTTGAAACTTCATTCCGTTCTTCTGCTTTATAAGAGGGGGTAACAGACTCAAGTTGCGAAGCAATTATTTTTTCCTGTGAAACTTCTGTTACAGGAGAAGGGGGAGGTACAATTATTTCTGATGTCTGTACTTTTTGCTCTGATGCCAATGCATGTGTGATCGCAGGCTCAGTAGAATTTGTTTTGAGATATACAAGAACCGCAATGACCGATGCGCTGAAACCTGCGTATTTGAGCCAGGATGTTGTGCTCTTTAGGAAGGTAGGTTGATGCATCCCGGCCTCGATGCCGCTCCAGACAGCCGTTGAGGGTGTGAACACATCCAGTTCATTGCGGTGTTCCCGTATAAAAATTTCAATGTTGCTCATAAACAGGATTTTTTTGTTGGACAAGTGATATTAATTTTTTCTTCGCGCGGTTGTATTGCGATTTAGAAGTGCTTTCGCTGATCTTCAGCATTTCTGCGATCTCTTTGTGGCTGTATTCTTCGATCAGGAAAAGGGTGATAATGACACGGTATCCCTGAGGAAGTTCCTGTATGCATTCACTCACCATCGCTGCATCGTATGAAATTTCTTCTGCGCTTTCATCGTTTTCAATATGATCGGCATCGTCAAGTGAGAGGAAGTTCAGTTTTTGTTTCCTCACCACATCCAGCGAATGATTGATGACGACTCTTTTTATCCAGCTTCCGAACGCTGCACGATTCGGAAAGCGGGACATGTCTTTGAAAGCTTTCAGGAATGATTCCTGTAAAATATCCTCTGCTTCATCCCGGTTGTTCACAATACGCATGCTGATGCTGAACATGGCTTTTGCGTACAGTTCATATAACTCTTTATAAGCTTTGGGCTCTTTGTTCCTGCATCTTTCCAGGAGAAGATCGGGGCCTGTATTTGCTTGTTTTGTGTCCATTCCTTGTTCGTTGGCGTATTAAGAACGTGGAAAGTTAAAAAGGTTGCATGGAAATACAATAAATATTTTCCGGGTTAAAATCTGAAAGAATTTGTATTTGTATGCGTTTATAACCCGTTAAACAACTTCGGCAAGAAAAATTATCTTTGTGGCAGGGTATACCCGTTCTCAAAACATAAATTTTATTACTATGAAAAAAGCCATCAACGTAAGCTTCGCAGCTTCATTACTAGTTCTCATTCCATTTCTTTGGAAGGATGCCGGGTTGCATGCCCAAAACGTTTCTATCAATAGTACGGGAGCTTTGCCAAACAGTTCTTCCATGCTGGATGTGGTGAGCACGACCAAGGGAATATTTACGCCCAGGGTTGCCCTGTCAGCCACGAATAATACATCGCCTATTACGCCGGCACCTGCTGCGAGCGAAGAAGGATTGATCGTTTATAACACAGCTACAGCAGGAGTCTCTCCGAATAATGTCACCCCGGGATATTATTACTGGGATGGTACCAAGTGGGTGCGCTGGAGCGGTGGGAACGGTGGATTAGACTGGGCGATTCTTGGAAATACAGGCACTGTTGACGGGACAAATTTTATCGGCACCACGGATAATATCCCTTTCAACATCCGGATGAACAATAACAAGGCTGGAAGGATAGACGGAACGCAGGGTAATACCTTTTTCGGATATCAGGCAGGGAACACAAATACAACCGGGCAAGGAGTGGGCAATACCGCTATCGGGTATCTGGCAAATTTTTCGAACACCTCCGGAGATAATAATGTTGCCATAGGAAATTCTGCACTTTATTCGAATGTAACAGGAGATCTGGGAGTAGCGGTGGGGCGTAACTCACAATATTATGCAAACAGTACAGCTGTGCCGTATGATAATACGAATACTGCTGTGGGAGTTAATTCTCTTCGGGGTTCTGTTACCGCAGCATCGAATACCGGATTAGCAAATACTGCCATGGGCCGCGATGCTCTTTTTGCAAATAGCTCCGGGAATTTTAACACGGCTGTCGGATGGCAGTCATTAATTTCAAACACTACCGGCACGCAAAATACGGCTACAGGAGTTAACACGCTGCATGATAACGCAACCGGAAATCAGAACACGGCCACAGGCACCAATGTTTTATACGCAAATACTTCAGGTAACTGGAATACGGGAGCAGGGTATCATTCACTTCGAAATAATACAATTGCAAATGATAATTCAGCTTTTGGAGATAGCACTCTGTATAACAATACCACTGCCAGCCAAAATGTGGCCATTGGAAACCAGGCTTTATATACGCAATCATACAATAATGGAGGTACTGCATGGCTCAGTAACAATACCGCAGTTGGATTTCATTCGCTTTATACCACCAACTCTACAACTGGAGCCAATGGGTATCAGAACACCGCTGTCGGATCCGGATCATTGTATCTGAATTCTACGGGCGAAGGAAATACAGGCATCGGATTCAATGCGTTGACCAATAACTCTACTGGAATTTACAATACAGCTGTAGGAATTCATGCGCTGGCAGCAAATACCACGGCTGATAAAAATACGGCTATAGGAAGAGCTGCCTTGAGGCAGAACACCATCGGAGCCGCTAATACAGCTGTTGGCGAGCAATGTATCTGGGCGAATATTGCCGGATCCAACAACACTGCCATGGGCAATAACGCCATGCAGCAAAATACATACGCATCGCAAAATACTGCTCTTGGTTTTGATGCTCTGTATTTTCAGGGAAACAATGCTTTTACAAATACAACCACAGCGTGGTCTACCGACAATACAGCTGTAGGATTCAAAGCACTTTATACCAATCAGCCGACCACGAATGCTGACGGATATGAAAATACAGCCCTTGGAAGCCAGGCGCTCTATTCAAACACAAATGCATATCATGGAACAGCAGTCGGGTACCAGGCGCTTTATTCAAATTCAAGCGGAAACGAAAATACTGCTGTTGGCATGCAGGCGTTGTATACCAATGCAACCGGAATTGATAATACGGCTATGGGATACCGCTCACTTTATCTGAGCACCGGAAATGAGAATGCAGCTTTCGGATTAGGAACTCTTAGGAATAACACTTCGGGTGGCTACAATACCGGAACCGGAACCTGGGCCCTTTTTTCCAATTCGATAGGAAATTATAACACGGCGGTTGGAGATCAGTCGCTTTATTATAATGTGGCGGGCAGTAATGCCACCGCGGTCGGTTATAATGCGATGTACTATGCTAACAATGCTGTAGGTGCGTTTACGAATTATAATGTTGCACTCGGCTATGAAGCGATGCGCGGATCTACTACAGCTGCAGCCAATACGGGCAACTGGAATACAGCTCTTGGTTACCAAACATTAAGAGGACTTACTACAGGAGGATTTAATACGGCTGCAGGATTTCAGGCCTTGTATACAAATGCTGACGGTACACAAAACACCGCTAACGGTTACATGTCCATGTATTCAAATACTTCGGGTGCTGAAAATACCGCAGTAGGCTGGAGGACACTTTTTGCGAACCTGGGCGGAAATTTTAATACCGCACTCGGCAGCAATACCATGCAGGCAAATACTTCAGGGGTTGACAATACAGGCCTTGGATATTCTGTTATGTCGTTTGTAAACACAGGCATGCGCAATACCGCTGTTGGACGACAAGCATTGGGCTCCATTACCAACGAAAATTATAATACAGCGGTGGGATATTATGCAAGTCTGATGGCAACTACGTATTCGAATACCACAGCGTTAGGTGCTAATTCGGTTATGACCGCAAGTAATAAGATCCGACTCGGAGATGCAACCGTAACAGTCATTGAAGGGCAGGTGGCTTATACATTCCCCTCGGATGGAAGATTTAAAAACAATGTGACCGAAGAAGTAAAGGGCCTGGATTTCATCACAAAACTTCGTCCGATAGTTTACAACTTTGACACCCGTAAATTTGATGCCTTTTTGTTGAAAAATGCGACTGATAGTTTAAGGGAGGTTATCATGAGCGGAAAAGATTACAGGGAATCAACAGCAATTCGCCAAACCGGTTTTATTGCGCAGGAAGTGGAACAGGCTGCCAAAGAATCAGGATATAATTTTAACGGAGTGCATAAACCTGCTAATGAAAATGATAATTACAGTGTTGCTTATGAATTATTCACTGTTCCGCTGGTAAAAGCGGTCCAAGAGCTCAATACTAAATTAGAAACAGAAAATTCAGATCTCAAGGTGCAGCTTTCGGAGTTGAAAGAACAATTCTCTAAACTCAACACAAAAGTAGAGGCACTCGATCAGCTATACGGAAGCAGGGCACAGAAATAAAACATCTGAGGGGAGAGGAGGACCAAAGAGGAACTATTGCCTCTTGTTGTTTTTGTCATATTCATCCACCACATCAAGCAAACTGGTAAGGGTGTTTATCGTTTCGTATTTAGCGGCAAGATTAACGGCCTTTTCTTTATTCATTCTTTCTTTTTGCATGTTGAGCGTCTTCCGGGCAATGTTAATAGAGAAGGTCTCAGAAGCATCATACAGGTCCTTACTTATTATCTCTGCAATTTCAACAGGTGTTACGGTTTGTTTTATATCCACCTTTGCACTGGCGTTTGCAGCATCCCGGGCTGCTTTTTCTCTAGCAGCCTGAGCTAAACTGTCGGCAATGTGTTTTCGGTGCATTTCTATTTTCAACAAAGCAGCAGCCTGTTCACGGGCAAGCCTGTCGGTCTCCTCTTTTGCTTTCTTGTCAGCAAGAGCTTTGGCAGCAGCATCCGCTTTGGCTTTTTTGTCAGCAAGGGCTTTTGCTTCTGCCTCTGCTTTGAGCCGTGCTTCTTCTTCCACTTTTTTCTTTGCCTCCTCCTCCGCTTTCAGTTTGGCGTCTGCGGCAGCTTTTTTTGATGCCAGTGCATCATCCAGTTTCTTTTTCTTTTTCACCAGACTTGCATAATATTGATCAGGGTTAGCTAATATTTTCAACTCTTCTCCCAAAGCCACCTTCTCATATACCGGGTCCACCGTAAATTTATGCTCCTTCATTTTGTCCCATTTAATTTTTACAAATGGTTTAACGGGGTCAATATCCTGTATGGTGGTTGATATCATTCGTACATCTGCCCCCGATACTTCATATTTGGCCGACTGGTATTTTGGAGATTCTTCTTTTGGAACATATCCGTTCACAAACATTATCTGTGGCGCCATTCCTTCCTTGGAAAAATAAACTACATAATCATTTTTCGGATCGGCAGTATTTACAGATACCTGAAAGGAATACTTCCCTTTTTTTTCAGATACCGCCTTTGCGATAGTATTTCCATTTTTTTTAATCTCTATATTCACCCCTTCCACTATTTCTTCTGTCCAACTGACACTTTTGATCCCGGAGCCAATTGCCAGCCCTTTTGCACGTAGTTTCATGGACGTTTGTCCCTTAATAGTCAAGATAGCGTCTTGGGCTTGTGTGGAGATAACAAGAAAGGAGAAAAGGGAAACAGCTGCAACCCTTAAACAGATAAGACTTTTTTTTGAGCAGAGATAGAACATGTATCTTTTTACGGCTATGCTATTCAATGGATAAAGGTACAAATAAATGAGTAAAAACGTATATAGTCTGTCCTAAATCAAAAACGCCCATCTTTCGATGAGCGTTTTTTAAAGACTATAGGACCAATGCTATTTAACGTACTTTCTGGAGACTTCTTTGGCTACTGTTTCAAGCGTGTTGGTGATGTCATCCGTGAGCTTGCCAGCACGAAGGTCGTCCAGTATGTTTTTGTGTTTGCCTTCCATTACAGTTAAGAAATCTGACTCAAACTCTTTTACTTTGTTCATAGGAACATCGCGTAAAAGTCCTTTGGTTCCGCAATAAATAATAGCGATCTGTTTTTCTACTGGCATGGGGGAGAATTGTGCCTGTTTCAGGATCTCCACGTTGCGGGCTCCTTTTTCCAGAATGGCTTTGGTAGAAGCATCCAGGTCAGAACCGAACTTGGAGAAGGCCTCCAGCTCACGGTATTGAGCTTGATCCAGCTTCAATGTTCCGGCAACTTTTTTCATGGATTTGATCTGTGCATTACCTCCTACACGTGATACCGAAATACCTACGTTGATCGCAGGACGGATACCCGAGTTAAAAAGGTTTGCTTCCAGGAATATTTGTCCGTCAGTAATTGAAATTACATTGGTTGGAATATACGCTGATACGTCACCTGCCTGTGTTTCAATGATGGGCAGAGCTGTTAAAGAACCACCGCCTTTTACTACACTTTTTAGGGATGGAGGGAGATCGTTCATGTTCTTTGCAATCTCATCCGAGTTGATCACTTTTGCAGCTCGTTCTAATAAACGTGAGTGGAGATAAAATACGTCACCGGGATATGCTTCACGTCCGGGAGGCCTTCTTAAAAGAAGGGATACCTCACGATAGGCAACGGCTTGCTTTGAAAGGTCATCATATACGATCAATGCAGGGCGGCCGGTATCGCGGAAATATTCTCCGATAGCAGCTCCTGCCATGGGTGCGAAGAACTGCATGGGTGCAGGATCTGAAGCGGTTGCGGCTACAATAACCGTATAAGCCATCGCTCCGTTCTCTTCCAGTACACGCTGAATATTTGCTACAGTAGAACCTTTCTGGCTCACCGCAACATAGATACAAAATACGGGCTGACCTTTATCGTAAAATTCTTTTTGATTGATGATCGTATCGATCGCAACAGCCGTTTTTCCTGTTTGGCGGTCGCCGATGATCAACTCACGTTGCCCGCGGCCAATGGGGATCATCGCATCGATCGGCTTGATGCCGGTTTGAAGCGGTTCTGTTACCGGCTGACGGAAAATTACCCCTGGAGCTTTGCGCTCGATAGGCATTTCGAAGAAAGGGCCTTGAAGCGGGCCTTTGCCATCGATCGGATTTCCGAGTGTATCTACTACGCGGCCGAGCATTTTCTCAGTAACGTTGATGGATGCGATCTTGCGTGTGCGTTTTACAATATCCCCTTCCTTGATTTCTCCCGACGAGCCAAGCATTACGGCTCCTACGTTATCTTCTTCCAAATTCAGCACAACGGCTTTTAATCCGTTCTCGAATTCAACGAGCTCGCCGGACTGTACCTTGGTAAGCCCGTAAATGCGTGCAATACCGTCACCCACCTGGAGCACAGTACCCACTTCTTCAAGTTCGTTCTCAGATTTGAATCCTGCTAATTGCTGACGCAGAATGTTTGATACTTCTGCCGGTTTTACTTCTGCCATAGGTTACGAATTACGAATTTGTTACTAATGTTACGAATTACGAATCTTTACGAACTAATTCTGATTTAATACTCTTTTATATATGGATTCTCATTAAAGCTCTGTGATAATTTCCTTATTTGTTTTGCCAGGCTGGCATCAACGCGTTTGTCACCAACCTGCAACGTGAAGCCGCCAATAAGTTTTTCATTAATTTTTTCTATCAGTTCAATTTCTGAATTGCTGCTGCCCTTTACCACTTGCAATACTTTCTTCCTCAATTCCTCATCCAGTCCAGATGCTGTGGTGACGATCGCGGTAAGTATTTTTTTGTGTTCTTTGAATTGTTTTCCGAATTCTATGGCAATGGCTTCGATATAAGACTCTCTTCTTTTGGCAGCGAGTATCTTCATGAATATTTCTGTGAGCTTGGAAATTTTCCCTTTGAACACTTCGGTCAAAATAGATTGTTTTTTGTCTGTTTTGATAATCGGGCTGTTTAACATCACGGAAAAGTCATGGTTGCTTTGGCAAACGGAGGTGATGAGTTGCATATCATCGCGCACCTTTTCCAAAACACCCTGTTCAAGTGCAAGCTCCTTGAGAGCTTTTGCATAGCGTACAGCTGCGCGCGTGCCTTTCATATTAATTCATCTTAACGTCTTCAAGCAGATTTTTGACAATTGTTTTCTGCTTGTCTTTTTCAGAAAGTTCCTGTTTCAGTATTTTCTCAGCAATCTCGATTGAAAGATGCGCCACCTGATTTTTTAATTCAGTGATAGCAGCCATTTTTTCGTTCTGGATGTTCTCGCGTGCAGAAGCGGTGATGCGATCTGCTTCAGAGGATGCCTGTGTCTTCGCCTCTGCGATCATTTTGTCTTTGATCTCACGCGCTTCTTTCAGGATAATATCCCGCTGTGTTTTAGCCTCAGCGATGATCCTTTCATTATCCGATTTCAGCGATGCCATTTCTTCGCGTGCTTTTTTGGATTCATCCAAAGCGCTCTGAATAGAATCTTCCCTCTCTTGAAGAGATTTCAGAATGGGTTTCCATGCCAGTTTCTTCAAAAGAAAAAGCACGATGCCAAAGGCAAGCAGCGTCCACACGATCAGGCCGTATGAGGGACTGAGGAGGGGGTTTAGAAGTAATATTGCAGGTGTCATAAAGATATATTTTACCCCGGCCCTAAAGGGAGAATGATGTTCGCATTCGCACTTTAGGGGAGAGGTGAATTTTTTACAATCCGATCAGCATTCCGATAACGATCGCGAAGAGTGCCGGTCCTTCAATGAAGGCGATGGCAAGAATCATATTTGCGCGAATGTCTCCGAGAGATTCAGGCTGACGTGCAATTGACTGAAGCGCACCGCCTCCGATCAATCCGATGCCGATTCCTGCTCCTGCTGCTGCTAATCCTGATCCGATCGCTGCGAGTCCTTGTCCTGCTGTAATTTCAAGTAAAGTTGTGAGTAACATAGATTATAGTTTAAGGTTATAGTTGTTTGTTATTATTCTGTTTAATGATGTTCTGCGTGATGTGGTTCTTCCAGGCAAGAGCCGATGTACATGGCTGTTAAAAGTGTGAATACAAATGCCTGCAGGAATGCAACCAGCAATTCCATGGCGTTCATGAAAAGTGCAAAAGCCATCGAGACAGGAGAAAAACCCCATCCGCCTGCATCGCTTCCGGAACTGAACACAAATATGAGGCATATGAAAGAAAGAATTACAATGTGCCCGGCAGCGATGTTTGCAAAGATCCGGATCATCAATACACCCGGGCGCTGAAATACCCCTATGATCTCAATGGGAGTAAGCAGGCATATTTTTACCCAGGCAGGAACGCCCGGCATCCATAGAATATGCTGCCAATAATGTTTGTTGCCAATGAAAAGGGTGATAACCAGAACGATCATGGCTAATGTAAAGGCAACGGAAATATTTCCCATAATGCCGGGGAAAGAAGGGATCAGTCCTATGAAATTGCTGATCCAGATGAAAAAAAAGATGGTCAGGAGGAACGGAAGAAATCTTTTGTAATGCTTTTCTCCGATAGATTGTTTCGCAATGTCATCACGCACGAAAATGATAAGAGGTTCGATGAGGGATTGAAATCCTTTAGGCGCTTGCCCTTGTCTGCGTGTGTATGCTTTTGCAACCGAAATGAAGATCAGAAGAATGAGAACAGAAGTGATCAATACGCCTGTGACTGCTTTGGTGATAGAAAAATCATAGTAAGAGAAATTGCCTTCAGTCTCCAGATGGCCTTCATGATCAATTGTGTAGCCATGGTAAACTGTTCTGTGTTCCAGTTTGCTCGAAAGAAAAATATCCAGCCCGTTCTCTTTTGAATACAGGATCATAGGCAACGGAATGGAAAGACCGCCTTCATGAGGACCCATCACATGCCATTCGTATTTATCGGTAACGTGGTCAATAATAAACTTTCCGGGATTAAATTTTTCGTGTTCCTGGGCTTGTACAGGCTCATCTGAAGCCATCACATTATTTGACAAAAAAGCAAGCCCTGAAAGGGTTAAAATAAGGGTAAAAATCCGGAATCTGCTTAGCATAAAATGTCTGAAAATTCTTTTAAAGTGGTGCAAAACTATACATTTCAGACAATTGACAAAATGAATTTTATCAGGCAATTAATAACAAAAAATCAGGCTGCAAAGATGGAGTGCCGGAAGGTTGGATTAGCTATGATTTCTTAAGCTCTTTAAGAAGAACGGGTACCTCAAATACCGTGAATAATAAATAATGAACCATGAACCCTATCGCGAAAGGAGTGAGAGTAGGTTTGTCGTAAAAGCGGTAGATAATAATCACCAGTATATAAAAGCATAGTCGCAGTGCAGTGGAGCCCATATAATACCTTATGAATGCTTGTGGCTTGCCTTTTGATGCATGGATGGAAAGAAAATGAAAGAGTAGGGTCATTAGAGTGAAAAATGCGATGAGAAGCCAGATATGCGGAATGTGCTTTTCAACACGCATGAATCGGATCCAGCAATAGTCAAGGAGAGCGATGGAAATGGAGAAGAGAAGAAGCTTGATGAGGAAATCTTTCATGATAAGGTGCTAAAATAGATATTCTTTCTTTATTCCTAATTTTGCTCTATGCAGGAACCTTATACGATCAGTGCCTTTCTACAAAACCGGTTCTTTCTTCTTTCAATTGCGGTACTTTGTTTTGTTTCCGCATTTTTTATTTCAGGAAAAGAAAATGCTGATTACAGCTCGGCAACAGCCCATTTTGAGAAGGTGCTGAACAAAAAGATCGAGCATTCCGAAAAAGAGCTCTCAGCGCTTTCGGAAAAAACAAAAAAATGGTCGTACAAAGAACTCTTCAGTGAAAAGCCGGGTTATTATGAAAGTTTGTTCGACCGGGAAGGACTTGTGTTCTTTATTTTTGAAAATGATACGCTTAGTTTCTGGACCGACAATACCATTGCGGTAGACAACCGTCTTTCTCAGAATAATTTTATTGAGAACATCGTCAAGCTTCCAAACGGCTGGTTCGAGATCGTGAAATTAAAGGAGGGAAAAAAAGAATTACTGGCTCTTGTCCTTCTGAAAAGGGAATATGCATATCAGAATAGATACCTGGCAAATGAATTTCAGAAGGAGTTCAATGTAAGCAACGATGTTGACATTAAGATAGAGAATCTCAAAGCCAAAAACAGGCTGGGATGTGTGGTGCATTCAATGGATGGAAGGTATTTGTTCACGCTTATATTTCCTGCTGCTAATTCAGGAAATACGATATCATTTTACCTCGCGTTGATCTTAAACATACTGGGCTTGTTTTTTGCTGTTTGTTTTCTTCATGTTTCATGCAGCTCAGGGTCAGGTACAACAGGAAAGAAATGGGGCCCTGTATGGCTGGTAGGTGCGGTGATAGCACTCAGGTATCTTTGCATTGCAGCTCATTTTCCACAGGTGTTTTATGAAACGAAGCTTTTTTCTCCGGAGCTGTATGGGGATGCGAATTATGCCTTGCTCGGTTCATTGGGAGAACTGCTGATCAATGTGCTGATCATTTTTTATCTAACTTATTATATAGGCAGGCATATTAACACCGGAGTTTTGCGGCTTCCCGGCCTTTTTATTCTTCTTTCTCTTTTATTCTTTGCTTCACGTATCTTGAACTATGTTTTCTATGGAGTCATCAATAATTCCAATATTCCTTTTGCGCTGAATGATATTTTTAACCAGAATATTTATACCTACCTGTGCCTTGTTATCATCAGCTTGCTTTTCCTATCCTATTTTATTTGCATTGACAAGGTTGCGCAACTGATCAAAGATTCCGAGCAAGACAAAGGCGTGCTCATTATCGTTGGTGCTGCCGCCATTATTTTGTTCATTGTCGCTTCGCATTTACTGGGAACACTGGACATGATCCTGGTATGCTGGCCCCTGCTTATTTTTCTGATCGTTATGTGGATCAAGCAACAAGGATCTTCCTACTCTTTCTCCACGATCGTGATCCTGCTTTTTGTCATTTCATTTTTTTCTGCGCATGTTATCCTGAAATATACCGGATACAAAGAGCAGGAGAGCCGGAAAATATTTGCGCAAAAACTTTCGGCCGAACAAGACCCTCTTGCTGAACATCTTTTTGCGGAACTTGAAGAGCCGGTGAGTAGTGATACGGCACTCATCAACTTGCTGAACCATCCCAATTACAAGCATAAATCATTGCCTGCGATTGCTCCCACCCATGCGGAAACCTTCAAGCATCAGTTGTTGTCGAAATATTTCAGCGGGTATTGGGAAAAGTATGAAATAAAAATATCGGTATTCGACACCACCTGTTTGCCGTTGTTGCAAAGTTCAGCTCCTGATCGTGATAACCTGGCTTATTTTGAAAGCGTGATATCATCGGAAGGGATCCGGACAGAAAGCAAAAGGTTGTTTTACCTGAAAAGTTCTTCGGGCCGCATCAGCTATCTTGCCCATATTCCACTGGTTCACCCCAAACGCATTGCGGACCTCTTCATTGAATTTGATTCGCGTGTTGTTTCAGACGAAATGGGATTCCCGGAGCTGATGCTTGACCGCAAGATAGGTATTGAACAAGACCTCCAGGATTATTCGTATGCAAAATATAAGGATGGCAAGCTGATATCCTATCATGGCAAATTCCCTTACAGCCTATCCTCGGAGAGTTTCCTGGCAGATAGTTCTGCCGGGAAAATATTTCCCCGTATTACTTTCTCGGATATGGACGGATACAGCCATCTTTCGTATATGCCAAATGGCAATACACTGGTTGTGCTGAGCAAAAAGGGCGAAGGCCAAATTGAAGTGATCACCATCTTCTCTTATCTCTTTGCCTTTTTCAGCCTCATATTATTGCTTTTGCTTTTCCTGCGCGTGCTCATTTTTGAAAGAAGGATACGCTTGGATTCTTTCAGAAGCCGCATCCAGTTCGTGCTTGTATCTATGGTGCTCTTCTCATTGCTGTTCTTTGGGGGAGGAACGATCTTCTACATTAACCGGCAGTATGACCGCCAGACACAGCAAAATGTTCGTGATAAAATGATCTCTGCTCTGGTAGAAGCCCGGCAGGAGATCGGCTCTGAAACAGAGCTGAAGATCACCAAGTCCGATTTTTTTTCCTACATATTAAAGCGGATGTCAAATATTTTCCTTACAGACATTACCTTATATGACAAAGCCGGCAACCTGGTGGGTTCTTCTCAGATGAAAATGTTCGGAGAAGGGTTGATGTCCCGCAAAATGTGCCCTGCCTCCTATTACCGACTTGCGATCAAGCAAAACATCGAATTCATCCACGATGAAAAGATAGGGAACCTCGAATATCTTTCAGCCTATTGTTCGTTGCGTAACAACAGCGGTGACCTGTTGGGTTATCTTAACATTCCCTATTTTGCAAGGCAGAGTGAGCTTGAAAAAGAAATCTCAACGATCCTCTCAGCCATCATCAATATATATGTATTGCTCTTTGTCATTTCGGTGGTCCTGGCACTTGCGATTTCAGAATATTTCACAAAACCACTCAAGCTGATCCAGGAAAAACTCAGCAAGCTAAAATTGGGTAAGACGAGTGAATCGATAGAATGGAGCTCGCAAGACGAGATAGGGAGTTTGGTGAACGAATATAACCGCATGATTGATGAACTTCAGAAAAGTGCGGAGCTTTTGGCGAGGTCGGAGCGTGAAACGGCCTGGCGTGAAATGGCAAAACAGGTAGCTCATGAAATAAAAAATCCATTGACGCCCATGAAGCTGAGTATTCAGCATCTGCAGCGTACCTGGAAGAATAAGGACGATGACATGGATAAAAAGATAGAGCGTATCACGGCTACTATCATTGAGCAGATAGAGGCTCTTTCCACGATTGCGAGCGAGTTCTCGAACTTTGCCAAGATGCCTGTGTCGGTAAATGAAAAAATAAATGTGCGAAGCGTTTTAGAGAATACGATCGAACTTTTTAAAGATTCTACGGATAGTGAGATTACGTTTGACTGTAAATTAGGCAATGCTTTTGTATTTGCGGATAAAGAGCAAATGCTTCGCGTTTGTACAAACCTGTTGAAAAACGCATTACAGGCGATACCTGAAAACCAGCAGGGAAAAATTGAGGTGTCGCTTTCAAGAAAAGAAGAATCCATCCTATTGAAAATAAAAGACAACGGAACCGGGATCAGTGAAGACAAGATGGGTAGGATATTTACGCCTAATTTCACTACCAAAACAGGAGGAATGGGCCTGGGCCTTGCAATGGCAAAAAGCATTGTGGAGACTTTTCATGGCAAGATATGGTTTGAGACTGCTAGAGAAAAAGGAACGACATTCTTTGTTTCATTACCCGAATATAAATTGTAGCGTCATTGCGAGGGAGTCTTCGACTGAAGCAATCTCCCAAAGGAACTGTTGGATTGCTTCGCTTCGCCTGCCTACCGCAGGCAGGCTCGCAATGACTCGCTGAAAATATTTTACATTTGCTTTATGAATCGCCCTATTCGAGTTTTAGTTGCAAAAGTTGGTTTAGACGGTCATGACCGTGGTGCCAAAGTCATTGCCTCTTTTCTCCGTGATGCAGGTATGGAAGTGATCTACACCGGCCTGCGCCAGACGGCTGAAATGGTGGTGAACTCTGCTTTGCAGGAAGACGTGGATGTGATCGGTATCAGCATTCTTTCAGGTGCACACAACACTGTGTTCCCTAAAATACTTGCACAGATGAAAGAAAAAGGATTGAACGATGTTCTCTTAACAGGAGGTGGAATCATTCCCGAAAAGGACATGAAAAAACTGAACGAGATGGGAGTGGGCAAGCTTTTCCCTCCGGGAACGGATACAAAAACAATAGTGGATTATATCACAGAGTGGGTAAAGAAGCATAGAAAGTTTTAGGAAAAATTTGTACCTTTGATTAAAATTAATCAAATGCTTACCAAATCACAGCTTTTAGAAACAGTCAAAAACCTTCCCGATAAATTTTCAGTTGATGAATTGATCGATCGTTTGTTTCTAATTCACAAAATTGAAGTCGGATTAGAGCAGTCCACAAAAGGGAAAACTCATTCAACTGTTGTTGCCAAGAAGAAATTGAAAAAATGGCTGAAGTAAAAATAAAATATATTTAAAACATATGAGCATACAGCAAATATTAAAACTTAGTTTATCAGAGAGAATACTCCTGGTTGAAACAATTTGGGATTCTGTTGAGGCGGACAGTAAACATATTCCTGTTACGGAAGAGCAAATGCGGACAGTTGAAAAGCGGTTGGCTGAATACAAGAAAAACCCAACTAAAGTTAAAAACTGGGATAAAGTTAAACGTGATTTGCTTGCGAAAAAATGAATTATCCTGTTTCTCTTGCCCCTCTTGCTGAAACCGACCTTGAAGATGCAAAACATTGGTATGAGGAAAGAAGAAAGGGGCTCGGTGAGGAATTTGTTTTTTCAATAGATGCTACTTTAAACTCAATATCCCGCAATCCACTCCTGTTTCGCGTAATAAAAAAAGGTATTCGGAGAGCATTGACTAAAAGGTTTCCTTTTGCTGTATTTTTCACTATTGAAAAGCACGAAATAATTATTCTTGCAGTTTTACACTGTAGAAGAAACCCAAAATTGTTTTTAAAGCGCCATCATTAATATGAACTTCTCCGAAATAGTACAACTCAGCGTTCAACAGCGCATTGTGCTGGTTGATGCCATTTGGGAAAGTATCACGGCCGACCGTAAGAAAGAACCTCTGAGTGAAGAAAGAATAGAAGAAGCCGAGCGGAGAATTATTGCTGCGCAAAAAAAGCCGGCTTACCTGGGGCAATGGGAGAAAATGCAGAAAATAAAAGCAAAGAAAAAGTAATATTATGGAATTCAAAAATCTTTTGTTCAATCTTTCGAATGGTATTTTAACCATCACTGTTAACCGTCCGGATAAACTCAACGCCCTGAACAAACTTACGGTACAGGAGATCCAACAGGCCATTAATTCTGCCAAAGAAAACCCGGAGGTGAAAGGCATCATTATTACCGGTTCGGGTACAAAAGGATTTGTAGCGGGTGCCGATATTTCTGAATTCATCGGTCTTAGCCCGGCGGAGGGAATGGCCATGGCGCAGGCAGGGCAGGATGTTTTCAAGTTCATTGAGAATTGCCATAAGCCTGTGATCGCAGCGGTGAATGGCTTTGCGTTGGGCGGAGGGTGTGAACTGGCAATGGCTTGTCACATGAGAGTGGCGACCGATAATGCAAAATTTGGCCAGCCCGAAGTGAATTTAGGTCTGATCGCCGGATACGGAGGCACACAGCGTCTGATCCAACTCATCGGTAAAACAAAGGCTATGGAACTGCATCTTACAGGCGATATGATCACAGCAGAACAGGCACTCTTTCTTGGACTGGTGAATTATGTAGTTCCGCAAGCTGAACTGATGGCCCGCTGCATAGAAATTCTGGAACGTATAAAAACAAAATCCCCTGTTGCCGTTGGAGGAGCTATCAATGCGATTAACGCCTTTTTTACGGAAGGTGTTGATGGATTCAAGGCCGAAATAAATGAATTCGGTAAATGTTTTTCTTCTCAGGATTTTAAAGAAGGCACTTCTGCGTTCTTAGAAAAACGAAAACCCAATTTCACGGGGAGATAAAATTCCCTCTTAGTTTTACTTTACATCCCTGCCTTCTCCCTGGCAATTTCTTCGGTCGGACGGTTTTCTATTTTGCTGTCTGCCCACTGTTCTTTCAATGACGAATGCTCACTGATGTTACTTAATAACCCTACTAAGGACATTTTGCAGGCAAATCTGTTTCTACCGGTCGACAAACCTGTTTATGTTGAAATTGTTGATCTGCCGGGAAGAAATGTGTGGAATGAAAATTCATACTTTTCGAGAGGGGCGAACTTATTAAGAATGAATGTTTCAGGATACCTAAAAGGAATTTACTTTATTTCCGTAATTTCAAAATGCGGCAAGATCACCAGGAAGTTTGTTGTTCAATAGAGTCGGCATGCTCCTGTAACTTTCTTTACCTTATCTTCGTCATGCAAAAACTAATCTCTGGCGCATGCAAAAAACAGCATTATCCCTTCTTTTGATATTTCATTCTCCTCTTTTTATCTTTTCTCAGAATTTTTACGCCATCGATACTATCCAGAAGATCGAGATATCTTTTACTCAGTCCAATTGGGATTATATTTTGGACACAGCCAAGCAAGGTAGCGACAGTTATACTTTATCGCAATGGGTAAAGATCAATGGCGTTCAGTTTGACAGTGCCGGAGTAAAGTATAAAGGCAATAGTTCATATAATCCCAACAATGCAAAAAATCCTTTGCACATTGAGTTGGATCATTTCAAAAATCAGAGTTACCAGGGCTACAAGGATATTAAACTCAGTAACAGTTACCATGAGCCTTCTTTTGTGCGGGAGGTAATGCTCTACAATATGTTTCAAAAGTATGCCGATGCGTCCCTGTCTAATTTCGCGCAGGTATATATCAATGGGCAATACTGGGGCGTGTACACCAATGTAGAGGCGGTAACCAATACTTTTTTGAAGGACAGATTTTTTTCTAACAATAACACTTTTGTCTTTGGCGATAACGGCGGTTGCGATCTGCGGTATAAAGGCAATGATTCTACGTTTTATTATAGCCCTTATACTTTGAAATCTACTTACGGCTGGGCTGACCTGATGCATCTATGCGATTCACTTAAGAATAATATTGCCGGCATTGAAAATATTCTGGATGTGGATCGCACTCTTTGGTTGCATGCTTACACCAACGCTACCGTCACACTGGACAGCTATCTGGGTAACTCCAAACATAATTATTACATCTACGAAGATCATAATGGACGTTTTAACCCCATCATCTGGGATCTGAATGGAGGGTTAGGTGTTTTCAACAAGGCCGACATGAGCAGTGGCTATACTACCGCACAAATGCAAAACATGACGCCACTGCTACATGCTAATGACTCCATGTGGCCGCTGGTGAAAAATTTGCTTGCGATCCCCATATACAAGCGCATGTACATCGCGCATATGAAAACCATTATGAGCGAGAATTTTTCGAATAATTATTACAGCACATTCGCTCAGCAACTGCAGGCGGTGGTGGATACGGCAGTTCTTTCCGACCCTAAAAAATTTGATACCTACGCAAATTTCCTGAGCAACCTGAATAATACCGTTGTGGAAGGCCCCAAGATCATTCCGGGTATTACCGAGCTGATGTCAGTAAGGAATACATATTTGAATTCAACTCCGGAATTTCAACAGGTGGCTCCGGTGATCGGAACCATCACTCAGTCGGATACTTTCCCTCTGATCAACACAAATATATTCTTCACAGCGGCAGTTTCAAATGCTTCTTCGGTGTATTTGGGAATGAGATATTCTGTGATGGATAGATTTGTTCGCAAGCAGATGTATGATGACGGTCTGCATGGCGACGGTGCAGCAGCGGATGGTGTGTATGGAGTTTCTGTCTCTGTGTCCGGCCAGGAGTTTCATTATTACATATATGCAGAGAACAGCAATGCAGGAATATTTTCTCCGGCCCGCGCAGAGCACGAGCATTATAAATTGAATATCAAGTACGCCATATTAAGTCCGGGGCAGATAGTGATCAATGAGATTCTGGCTGTAAATACAACAACGAATCAGAATGCAAACGGCGTGTACGGAGATTGGATAGAGTTTTTTAACCCTACTTCAGGTCCTGCAACACTGAACTATCTGGACTTATCGGACAACGGCTCCAATATGTCCAAATGGCAGTTTCCGTATGGAACGGTCATTCCTACTCAGGGTTATCTGGTGGTGTGGGCGGATAAGGACACTTCATCTTCCGAATTGCACTGCAGCTTTTCATTTTCCGGTGCCGGAGAGCAAGCCGCCATTGGTTATGCGAACGGTACGGTGGTGGACAGCATTACGTTCCCGGTTCAAACTGCTAATGTTTCGTGGGGTAGATACCCTAATGGCTCAGGGCCTTTTGTTGCGATGCCTCCCACCTTTAATGCGGCTAATACCATAGCCGGGGTGGAGGAGGAACTGTTTCAGAATTCAATTTATGTTTATCCTAGCCCATCTTCGGGAAAATTCATGGTTCAAAGCTTCAAGTTCAAAGTTTCAGAATTGGAGGTGCGGAATGTGATGGGGCAGATGATTTGCCGCAACTCTCCGTCAGGCACTTCAACTTTTTCTTTTGACCTATCAGACCAGCCCAATGGAGTTTATTTTCTGACCCTAAGATCAGCGGAAGGTGCGGCCGTGAAAAAACTTGTTGTGCAGAAGTAAAGATCAGCTCTCTTTTTTCTCATCTCCCCACTTCACCAAAAAATAGAAGTCTCTGTCAAGAGGCAAATATCCGTATTCATAACAGAAGTTATATATAGCCCCCTTTTTAGTTTTGTAAGTGTGGGTAATATGTGTGAAATTAAAACCTGTTTCAGCCAGTTTATCTTTATGTATGTTGGCTTTGCCATGACCTTTTTCCACTTTCTCTTGCAGTATCCTCCGGTTCTTACGCAAAATGTTATTGACCGAGCGCATGTAATTTGTGCTGTCGCTGTTTTGCTTGTTGTTGTACGCATTCCGGCACATATCGGAACAGAATTTTTTGTCTATACGGCCTTTGATCGGCTCTTTACATTCTAAACAATGTGTTGCCATAAGTTGAAAATTTGCCAAATGTAAGCATTTTATCCGTTTACAAACG
>JAHEYK010000002.1:1257-8535 GCA_023251625.1 Bacteroidota bacterium | reverse complement strand
CACCTTGCACAAACACTCACATATATGAAATTAGGAAACTATAAATTAGGATTGCTGATAAACTTTAATGTGACGCACTTAAGAAATGGAATAAGACGTGTAATAAACGGAACTTTGTGACCTCTGTGGCGACCTTGGTGTCCTTTGTGGTTACGGCTGTTAAATACAGGAACCACAAAGGTCGCAAAGGAAACAAACAACACACGAAGGGCGCGAAGAATACAAACAGCCCGCATAGAGTACAAGAAATACAAGATAGAAACCAATAAACAACAACCGCTCTTTCCCTAAAAGGGCGAAACAAATATAACAACCGCTTTCCTTAGGGAGGAGGCAAGCAAAAAACAAAACAATATGAGAAACAAAGTAACATTGATCGGCAACCTGGGACAAAATCCTGAAGTGAAAGAACTCAACGGAGGAAACAAACTTGCCAAGTTTTCTATCGCCACCAACGAAACGTACCGCAATAAAGCGGGCGAAAAAGTAACAGAAACACAATGGCATAACATGACCGCATGGGGCAAAACAGCCGAGATCGTTGGAAAGTACCTCAAGAAAGGCAGCGAAGTAGCCGTTGAAGGCAAACTGCTTAACCGCAACTATACAGATAAAGAAGGCGTTAAGCGCTATGTAACCGAGATACAAGTGAACGAGCTTGTTATGCTTGGCGGAAAGAAGGACTAAATCAAAACTTTCCTGATAAGAGAGCCCGACAGAAATGTTCGGGCTTTTTTATTTTATCAGTAGAAATCCCCCTGCGTCCAGCCTGAAACAGGCAGGCGCTTTCCCCCTTTTTAAGGGGGAAATAACAGCCAGAGTTTTCCAATCAACATTGTTAGTTAAATAACGTTAAGAGCAGACTAAAAAGCTTTCTATTCGTTATTTTTGGAATAGATCGTAATTTTCTGTGAATCCCTTTAAAAAACTTGCCGGCCAAACTGCCGTTTACGGCCTTCCAACAATTATTGGGCGCCTGCTGAATTCTTTGCTGGTCCCAATTTATGTGCGCAATTTTCTTCCTGCTGAATATGGAACCGTGAATGAGATGTACGCTTACGTTTCCTTCCTCATCATTGTACTTACCTATGGAATGGAAACGGCCTTATTCAATTTTTCCCGTTTGCACGAGAATAAACAGAAAGTCTATTCCACCATTCTTACTTCGGTTATCATCACATCCGGAATTTTTATTGGAGGCTTGATCCTTTTCAGTCAGCCGATCGCGAATCTGATCCGTTATCCCGATCATCCAGAATACATCACCTGGTTCGCACTTATTTTGGGACTGGACGCAATTTCTGCTATAGCTTTTGCCAAACTCCGCGAGCAGAACAAAGCAAAGAATTTTGCTGCCATCAGAATGCTCAACATTGTATTGTATGCGGGCTTTAATATATTTTTCATCATCGTTTGTCCGAAAATTTTGCATCATCCCGACAGTGCATTCTATTCTTTTGTTCAGAAAATTTATTCTCCCGAAGTCGGTATCGGGTATATTTTCATTTCAAATCTGATCGCCAGTGCGGTAACGCTGGTGGTGCAGCTGCCTTCTGTTCTGAGAACAAAACTTTCTTTTGATTTTTCTCTTTTCAAGGCGATGATGCCTTATGCATTTCCGTTACTTATTGCCGGACTTGCAGGAATGACGAACGAAACAATGGACAGGATCCTGCTCAAATATCTTCTTCCTTCGAACATTGCGTTGGCTCAAGTTGGAATTTACGGTGCCTGTTATAAAATTTCGATCATCATGACCATGTTCGTGCAGACTTTCCGCTACGCAGCCGAGCCTTTTTTCTTTTCGCACGCCAAAGAGCAAAACGCAAACCAGGTATACTCGCAGGTGATGAATTATTTTGTAATTGTGTGCATGATTATTTTTCTGGGAACGATGATGAACATCAGCTGGATAAAATATTATTTGGGCGCGAAAGGAAATGCTTACTGGGACGGACTGGGTGTTGTACCTATACTTTTGCTCGCCAACTTTTGTCTGGGAGTATTTTTCAATCTCTCCATTTGGTACAAGCTGGCTGATAAAACAAGATTTGGTGCTTACCTGACAATTTTCGGAGCCGTCATTACTCTCATTGGAAATATTGTTTTCATACCGATGTATGGATATCTTGCCAGTGCATGGGCAACGCTCATTTGTTATGCGGCCATGATGATCGTATCTTATCTGATAGGCAACAAACATTACACTGTGAATTATGACTTGAAAAGATTTCTGGGATACGTTACATTATCGTTAATTTTGTATGCCTTTAGCAGATACGTAGAGTTCGATTCTGTCGCAGCCGATCTGTCGATGAAGAACTCGTTGCTTTTGTTTTTTATAATTGTCGTGTTTATCTTTGAAAGAAAGAATTTATTTAGAATCCAGAATGCAGGTCAGAATAATTAACAAGTCAAAACACGCGCTGCCAACCTATGCAACAGGTGCTGCTGCCGGAATGGATCTGCGTGCTAATCTCGATGCGCCTATTGTTTTGAGATCATTGGAGCGCACATTGGTTCCTACAGGATTATTTATAGAACTACCCGTAGGCACCGAAGCGCAGATCCGTCCGCGTTCAGGGCTAGCATTCAAAAATGGATTAACTGTTCTTAATTCTCCCGGAACGATAGATGCTGATTACCGCGGAGAAGTGAAAGTGATCCTGGTCAATCTTTCGAAAGAAGATTTTACTATTAATGACGGAGAACGTATCGCTCAAATGATCATTGCAAAGCATGAGCAAGCCGAATGGGTAGAAGTGCAGGAGCTGCAAGAATCGGATCGGGGAGCGGGAGGATTTGGAAGTACGGGCAAAAAGTAGGCCCACCCCGCCCTCCCGAAGGGAGGGAGACGGGCTGATAAAACAAATATTAATGCTCCTCCCCTTCGGGGAGGTCGGGAGGGGCAGGAAGTTTTTATGAAAATAATAATACCAATGGCCGGGATGGGAAAACGGATGCGTCCGCATACGCTCACTGTGCCTAAGCCTTTAATTCCTATAGCAGGCAAACCCATGGTGCAGCATATTGTGGAGGACCTGGCAGGAATTTGCCCGGAGAAAATTACCGAGATAGGGTATGTGATCTCCCGTGCTTTTGGCAAAGACGCGGAGAACAATCTGCTGGCAGTTGCAAAAAAACTGGGGGCGCAAGGGAAAATATACTACCAGGATGAACCGCTGGGAACTGCCCATGCTATTTTGTGTGCGAAAGACTCTTTGGATGAAAAAACCCTCATCGCTTTTGCCGATACGCTTTTCATTCCGGATAAAACGGCAAAAGTAGATACGAACAAAGATGGCATCATTTGGGTGCAGAAGATCGAAGATCCCCGTCAATTTGGCGTTGTCAAGCTGGATAAAGAAGGTTTCATCACCGATTTTGTGGAAAAACCCTCCACTTTCATCTCTGATTTAGCCATCATTGGAATTTACTACTTCAAAGATGGGCCTTATCTGAAAAAAGAAATGCAATACCTTATCGATAATAACCTGAAAGAAAAGGGCGAGTTCCAGCTTACGAACGCGATGGAAAGCATGAAGAAAAAAGGAACAAAGTTTGTTACCTCCCAGGTATCAGAATGGTTGGATTGCGGGAATAAGGATGCAACGGTTTATACGAATAAGAGAATATTAGAACACAAAGCAAGTCCCAAATATCAAGTATCAAGTCCCAAGTCCCAAGTAATACAGCCGTGTTTTATTGGAGAAAATGTTCAGATCATTAATTCAACTGTTGGGCCTTTTGCTTCGATAGGCGATAATACGATCGTAGAAAACTCAACGGTAGAAAATAGCATCGTGCAAACGAATACTAAAATCCGAAACGCGAAAATATCCAACTCCATGCTCGGAAATTACGTTGAGTTCTCCGGCACTACCAACGATGCCAGCATTGGCGACTACAGCACCCTCAAGAATTAAATATTTAGTACCTTTCAGCGTTAATCGATGTATATGAGATCAGTGATTATTAAACACTTCATTTTTGCCATTTCTATTCTGCTATTTGGCTGCAAATCATCGCAGCCCGGCACTCAGAATGCAGGCAGATCATCCGGCACAGAAAAGCTTCCGATCTCGTTTGGCGAAAAAAGAAAGCTGGATGTCACTTTCTCTGAAGGGTTGGTTGAGAAAATGAAGGGCAACTACCCGGAGGCCATTGATAAGTTTAAACGATGCCTGGATGTGTATCCCAATCACGCAGCATCCATGTATGAGATCGCCTATATTGATAACGGGGGTGGGAAAAGCGTGGAAGCAATTCCGTATGCACAAAAAGCAGTTTCACTCGATGAAAATAATGAATGGTACCGCCTCATGCTCGGAAAATGTTATATGGAGACAGATAAGTTCACAGAGGCTTCTGCAGCATTTGAAAAGTTGGTAAAGCTGAAGCCCGAAAAGATCGATTATTACTTTATGTGGTCTACTGCGCTGTTGCATGCGGGCAAGATGAAAGAAGCGTTGGAAGTGTACGATAAGATCGAGCAAATAATGGGTGTAACAGAAGAGATCAGCGTTCAGAAAGAAAGAATTTTTTTATCGCAGAACCAGTTCGACAAAGCGGTTGTAGAAGCTCAAAAGCTGATCAATTCAAACCCCGGGGAGACCCGTTTTTATAGCATGCTTGCTGAACTTTATCTCCAGAACAACAAAGCAGACAAAGCCCTCGAGATATGCCGAAAGATATTTGAGATAGAACCCAACGAGCCGCAAACTCATCTTATGCTGTCGCAGTATTATAAAAGCATCTCGGATGAAAAACAATCCTTCGATCACTTGAAGAATGCTTTTTCAAACCCCAACCTCGATATTGATGATAAAGTGAAGATCATCATAGGTTTTTTCAATCTGCCTGCAACGATGAAGGTTGAACGGGCTGAATCGGATACATTGATCTCTATACTTGTGAAGGTTCATCCGCGTGATGCAAAGACCTACAGTTTACAGGGAGATTTTTTGAATCGTGATGGAAAAAGCACCGAGGCACGAGATGCTTTTCGTAAAGCCATTGCGCTTGATAAAACCCGTTACCCTATCTGGCAGCAGGTGATGGTGCTTGATGAGATGTTGGGTGATTTTGAATCGATGGAAAGTGACAGCAAGCAGGCGATCGAGCTGTTCCCTTCCGAACCTTATTCCTACCTATTCAATTCAAGTGCGAATCGCCAGAAAAAACGTTACAAAGAGGCCATCGAAGCCATTAACAACGGCAAAGATTATGTGGCAGGTGACAAAAAATTACTTGCGCAGTTCTATTCTGAACTGGGAGATTGTTATAATGCAACCAAAGAGTATAAGTTATCGGACGAAAATTTTGAAAAGACGGTCAATCTTGACCCGGACAATGCAGGAGTGATGAACAATTGGGCGTACTATCTTTCCTTGCGTAACGATAACCTGGAAAAGGCCGAGAAGATGGGCCGTAAGGCGAATGTGCTGGCGAAGGATAATCCTTCGTACGAAGACACCTATGCCTGGGTGCTTTACAAACAGAAGAACTATGAAGAAGCAAAACGCTGGCAGGAAAAGGCACTGGAGCACGGAGGTGAAAAGAACGGAACCCTGCTGGAGCATTATGGAGATATCCTATACCAGCTCGGACAAAATGATAAAGCTTTCGAGTTCTGGCAGAAAGCAAAAGCAAGTGGCAAGTATTCTGATTTTCTTGATAAAAAAATAGCAGATAAAAAATTGTATGAATAGTCCTGAGGCGGTCATGGCCGGCCAGGATGCTGAAGCGTCAGTATCTAATGGATGATGGAAAACTATAAATTGAAATTTACAAGCCTTAGATCTTTTTCTTTCTTCGTACTTCCTCTCTCGTGTTCCCCTGCCCGGCTTCTTTTCATAATAGCATTGGCAAGTGGTGCTTTTTTCTCTTCCTGTATATCGAAAGGACATCTTCCCGGCTCAACGGCCAGGTGCAGGCTGGACTATAAAAGCGCAAAAACACTCGCTTCTCTTCTTAAAAAAAATCAGGCCGAGTATTCTACTTTCAGCGGAAAGATAAAAGCAAATGTGAAGGTGGAGGATAAAGAAACGAGTTTTACCGTGGCGCTGCGCATGCGTAAGGACAGCATCATTTGGGCCTCTATTTCTTCTCTGGGTATTGAGGCGGTGCGTTTTGTGGCTACCAAAGACACGCTTAAGTTCATTGACCGCCTGCAGAGTAAATATTTTGTAGGCGATTATGATACCTTGAGCCAATTGCTTCATACAGAAATTGACCTGGAGGTACTGCAATCACTTTTGGTGGGTAATAGCGTTGAGTTTTATACAGAAGATGAGAAACTCCGTGCCGGCATTGATTCCTGCCAGTATCTTTTGGGAACGATACGCAAACGAAAGCTGAGGAAAGTAATTCAAAAAGGTAAAGAACTCAAAGAGCCTGCTCAGAACATCTGGCTTCAGGACAGTACTTTCCGCATCTCCAGGATACTGTTCCGTGAGTTTGAGTCAAGAAGGGAGTTTGATGCCACCTTTCAGGATTTTCAGAATGTGGAGCTACCCGAAGGCCAAACCAAATCCGTGGCAGTGCCTTTTAATATTCTGCTAAATATCAAGACTGATAAATCCGCATCGCTGCATATGGAGTATACCAAAGCAAGTGCCAATAAACCCCAGTCATTTCCTTTTTCGGTTCCGGAAGGGTATGAATATATAGGAAGACATAAGAAATGAGAAAGGCATATAGATATTCCTATAGGATCTTGTTTCTTACCTCTCTATTCCTCTATGTCTTGAGCCCTCTGGTTGCTCAGCAAACCCAGAAGAAAAAAGACCTTGAAAATAAAAAGCAGGAACTTCAGAAAGAGATCGAATACCAGAACAAGCTGCTGGATGAGGTGAAGAAGAACAAGAACCGCTCGATGATACAGCTGGCGATCCTGAACAACAAGATCGCACGCCAGCAAGAACTGATCAACACCATTGGCCGGGAGTTGAACATGATCGAGAGCAATATTTCGGAGACCCAGGAAAATATTCATCAAAAGGAAACAGAGCTGCAAATGCTCAAAAATGATTATGCGAAAATTATTTTTGCTTCCTATAAGAACCGCGACTCCTATTCAAGGCTCATGTTCCTTTTTGCATCCACTGATTTTAACCAGGCTTTGCAGCGTGTAAAATACATGCAGTATTATACCGATGCACGGAAAAAGCAAGCGGGACTCATTTCAGATACCCAGCGCCAATTACTTACAAAAAAACAAGAACTAGAAGACAGGAAAGAACAGCAGGCAAAGACACTTACCGAAAAACAAAGCGA
>JAHEYK010000002.1:0-1157 GCA_023251625.1 Bacteroidota bacterium | reverse complement strand
GAGATATGGAAAGGGCAGTCTACCTTGAATCCTGAAAGCTGGATAGCGAAGGGGAATTAGAAAATCAAGCCCCCTCTTACTCCCCCGAAGGGGGAGAACTTGCACTCCCAAACTCCCTCCCTTCGGGAGGGTTGGGGTGGGCCGCTTATCCTAGCTCAATCTCAAACTGTACCAAGTCAATGAATTCCTGCACACGTTCATCCACTTGTTTCTGAGTTAATCCGATCAACCTTTCTGTTCCGAATTTTTCTACGCAGAAGCTTGCCATCGCTGAACCGAAGATGATAGCGCGTTTCATGTTATTGAAGGAAATATCTTTTGTTTTGGCCAGGTAGCCTATGAAGCCGCCTGCGAATGAATCTCCTGCACCGGTGGGGTCGAACACATCTTCCAGGGGCAGGGCAGGGGCGAAGAACACCTGGTCTTTATTGAAGAGCAGCGCACCGTGCTCACCTTTTTTGATGATGAGCGTTTTCGGGCCCATCTTTAAAATTTTCTGTGCCGCTTTTACGAGAGAATGTTCTTTGGAAAGTATTCTTGCTTCTTCATCATTGATGGTAAGTACATCCACCATTTTCAGGGTAGCCAGCAGTTCTTCCAGCGCCACGTTCATCCAGAAGTTCATGGTATCTAGTACAATAAGTTTGGGACGCTTTGGAAGCTGCCCGATCACTTTCTGCTGTACGGCAGGAGTAAGGTTGCCGAGCATCAGGAAATCGCAGTCCTGGTAAGAGGCAGGCACCACCGGGTTGAAATCAGCCAGTACGTTGAGCTCTGTAACCAGCGTATCGCGGGTGTTCATATCGTTGTGGTACTTGCCCGACCAGAAAAAACTTTTCTCGCCTTTTTTGACCTGCAGCCCATCGGTATTTACATGATGCTTCTTCAGCATCTCAATGGATTCCTGTGGGAAGTCATCTCCCACCACCGATACGAGGTTTATCTTATTGGTGAAATAGGAGGAGGCTAGAGATATATAGGTGGCTGCCCCGCCAATGATCTTATCGGTCTTTCCGAAGGGGGTTTCGATGGCATCGAAGGCTACAGTGCCTACAACTAGTAAACTCATAGGATTTAGTTCAATGTTCAATGTTTAAGGTTCAAAGTTGAATAACAGGGAACTTTGAACGCGAAACATTGAACCGATGTGGCTCCTC
>JAHEYK010000078.1 GCA_023251625.1 Bacteroidota bacterium | reverse complement strand
CTTTGTTTGATGGAGTAAGACAGGAAGGCCAGCAATGGGGTGATGAACATGGAGTGGAAGTAGATCAATTCCTTATTGATCATATTGAAGTGGTAAAAGGCCCTGCCAGTTTGATGTATGGTTCGGATGCATTGGCAGGAGTGGTAAATCTTTTGCCGGCTAATACGGTTCCTGATGGCAGTATAAAGGGAAGTTTGCTCGGAAACTATCAAACCAACAATGGGCAAATTGCAGGTTCATTGAATCTCGATGGAAACAGCAACGGCTTTGTCTGGGGCTTTCGTGGCTCACATAAACAGGCATCCGATTATCAGAATAAATATGATGGGAAAGTTTTCGGAACCAAGTTCAATGAAAATGATCTTAATGCGTACATCGGTTTACATAAATCCTGGGGATATTCACGACTCAATTTCAGTTTGTATGATGATCTGCAGGAAATTCCGGATGGAAGCAGAGATTCCTCCACACGAAAATTTACCAAGCAAATTTCAGAGCAAGATACCATCCGGCAGATCGTGAATGAAGCAGAATTGAATTCCTATGCCATCGGTGTTCTTCATCAGTACATTCAACACTACCGGATCTTTTCGAACAGCAATTTTATTTTCGGAAAAAGTAAAATGACGCTTAATCTTGGGTATCAGCAAAGCATACGAAGGGAGTTTAGCCATCCGATGTATGGGGATATAGCAGGACTTTATCTGATCCTCAATACATTTTCGTACGATGTAAAATATTTTTTGCCAGAGATGAAAGGGTTTGAGACAAGCATTGGAGTGAATGGCATGAAGCAAAATAACGATGCAGGCAAAGGAACAGAAATGGTTATACCCTCTTTTAGCGCCTTGGATATCGGGCCATTTGCGCACTTGCGAAAAACTTTTGGCAAGCTGGATGTTTCTGCAGGGCTGCGCTACGATATACGTATGTATCAGAACGATTCCATGTTCACCAAACCGGATCCAGCTACCGGATTTGATATGCAAACCCATGCCGACCCAAGTGACAGCACCGTGGTAAAACAATTTGATTATTATAATCACACGTTTTCCGGTATGAGCGGAAGTATTGGAATGACCTATAATATAAGCGAGAACGTTGGCATCAAAGCAAATGTAGCAAGAGGTTACAGGGCTCCCAATGCAGCTGAGATTTCAGCAAAAGGGGTACATCCCGGAACAGGATTTGAACAGCTGGGCGATGCAAATTTCAAACCCGAGTTCAGTTTGCAGGAAGATGTAGGATTCTTTTTAAACAGTGCACACTTTTCAGGAGTGGTCGATATTTTCAATAACGATATCAGTAATTATATTTACGATGAAAAATTGCTCGGCATGAACGGAGGCGATTCGGTTTTTATGCAGAACAACACTCCATTTCCTGTTTTTAAATTCAGGCAAACCACAGCCCGGTTGTTTGGAGGGGAATTGAGCTTTGATATTCATCCGCACCCCTTCGATTGGCTGCATTTTGAAAATTCTATTTCTTACATTTATGCAGAGAACCTGGGCGGAAACGGAGCAAAGATCACTGATAGCACAAAATACCTGCCACTTATTCCACCTTTTCACACGAATACCGAACTGCGTGCCGAGTTCAAAAAGAAAGTTGGATTTTTTTCTGCCATCTTTATAAAAGCGGATATTCAGTTTTACGCTGCACAAGACCAATTTTATTCTGCTTATGGAACCGAAACAAGAACGCCCGGTTACACCTTGATAGATGGAGGTGCCGGAGCCAATGTGGTGAATAAAAAAGGGAACACAATTTTTTCAATAAGTATTCTGGGAACAAATCTGGCAGATGTGGCTTATCAATCCAACATGAACCGCTTAAAATATTTTGACAATTATCCGAACAACTGGACGGGAAGAAGCGGCATTTATAACATGGGAAGGAACATAAGCGTAAAAATTCTTTTCCCGTTGGAGATAAAAAAGCAAAAGGAATAACGTCCGTTACCTTGCGATGATCATCTTGCCGGTAACGCTGATCTTGCTTTGATCATCGCCTATGATCCGGTAAAAATAGATTCCATCCGGCAGACTATTTCTGTTAATGACAAACTTTTGAATTTGCTGATCAACAGGGATTGAGTATTCTTTTCCCAGCACATCATGTAACTGTAGTTTTATTTTTCGGTTATTCATGTCCATCCCTAAGATCTCAATAACTGCTGAAGAAGAAAAGGGATTTGGATAAATGCACGCGGTGATATTTTCTTTTCCATTCTCCGGGATTGCTGCCTCATTTTGCCATTTGGCTATGCGGTTTGCCGAAATCGTATCCGCTTTTAGAAAAATCCCACCTGCATACACGAAGCCATTGAATTCTGCAAGTGCAGAAACAATATTATTCATTCCTGCCCCGGGAGTGAGGGCAGCCCAGCTTAAACCGGTCCAGTTCGCGATCCGGCCGGCCGGATTTCCGCCTGCGGAAGTGAACCAGCCGCCGGCAGTTAAATTCCCGAACGCGGAGAGCAGAGTGCCTACGGCAGCGTTTGTTCCTCCTCCAACATCCGACCAATTGTTTCCGTCCCATGCGGCTATATAACTAACGGTGTTCCCTCCGGCTTTGGTGAAATTTCCACCAGCGTATAGTTTTCCGTTGTGAGATTCAAGAGCAAGTACAGAATTGTTCATGCCTGTACCCACAGCGGACCATGTGCTTCCGTTCCATTTTGCTATGTATTTAGCAGGAACCCCTCCTGCGCTGTCAAAATTTCCGCCCACATACAGTTCGTTGTTGTAAACAGCCATGCAATTAACTACATTATTCGTACCCTGTCCAACAGAATCCCATTGCAGTCCGTTGAACCTTCCGATGTTGTTCACGGTTATCCCCCCGGCAGTCGGGAATCCTCCTCCAACGTAAATTTGCCCTTTGTACTCCAGCAGTTTCTGAACATTACAGTTGCCTGTAGTGAAATAAATAGAATCCCAATCGGATCCATTCCATCTGGTAAAATATTTTCTCGTTTTGCTTCCTGCTTTTGTAAAAGGCCCGCCTGCATATAGCTGCCCATTGTACATTGCAAGTGTATAAACACTTCCGTTTAATCCTGTACCAAGACTGTCCCAGCTGTTTCCGTTCCATTGAGCGACATGGCTGCAAGGTTTATTATCAGCAGTATCAAAATTTCCCCCAGCATAAAGAAGATTATTGGCCGAATCCTTCTGAAGAGCATTCACACTATGATTAAAGCCTGTTCCAACCACAGACCATTCCTGAGAGAAGGATAAATGTGAGAACAGGATGCTCCAACTAAAACAGAAAAATAGAGAGATGCTTTTCATTCAACTTTGTTTAGCTATACAAGAATACGAAAAATAGCAGAGAAATCAAAATTTACAACCAACTATATATTGCAAGAGAGAAAATCACTTTCTAAACGAAGGAGCGTAATAATCATATTTGCTGTCAGCAAATGATGCAATGGTAAGATCATCCAGCCAGAAGGAATTTTTATTGTTATTCCAGATAAATAATTTTATTTCATCATCCGGGTAAGCAGAAGAGGGGAGTTGAAAGGTGACAAAAACCTCCTGCCAGGCTCCTGTTTGTTTGATGAATTTCGGTGTGAGTTTTGCAGTCCAGTCATTTTGGGTGGTCCCCTGTCCAATGTCCATAACGATTTGCGAGTTGAACTTTTCTTTTGTGTAGATCCACGCGCTAAGATTTACACATCCGTTGTTATCGGGTAAAAGCTGCTTGACGGTTGTTTTGAAAGTGAAACAGAATTTATCTTTTGGTTCAACCTTCAGCGAATGTTTCCCTGAATGAGAAAAAGAGGAATCTGTTTTTACGCTGTCAATCCTCACATGGACAGGAACCGGGCTTTCAAATCCAAGATGAGAATAAAAGATCGTATCTCTTTTACACGAGCCTGTTTTGCTAAACAGCGTGATCTCGGAATTGAAATGCTTCTCGTCATAAATAATGTATGGATATTTTCTTTTTATCATCTCAGGGATCTCGTACGCGCTGCGGAAATTGGACCAGCCATACATGAAGTAAGGAGTATTGGCCTGACCTATTTTTTTCAGCATATCCGGAACAAATGAGGAATCATCACCTGCCTGAAAATCAAATCTTACTGATTCGTTATTTTGTTTGAAATAAAAATCGAAAATATCCCGCGTGGAGGTATTCAGGACAGTTGTCATTTTATCAGCTCCATATTTTTTCTGCAGATCAGTCGCTGCGTGGTTGATCTCTTTGAATACGCCAAAGTATTCACGGCTGTAAAATTTTCCTTCCACAACTGTGCTGAACAATAAAATAACTGATAAAGAAGCTAAAAGTGTGTTGTTGAATTTTTTGTTGCTCTCTTTTATGAATGAAAATACAAGAAGCAAAAGAAAGGGGAAAGAAAAAAGAAGCGTGGAATATTGTAAAACCGGATTTACCCTCACAGAGTAATAATACCCGGCAAGGAAAGGCAGCAGGAACCATGCAATGCAAACAATATGAAGCTTAGAAAATGAAAACTCCAGATGATACATGAGCAGTGCGCTCAGGGAAATGATGGCAAATGATATTACCACCAATGGCGAATCGTTGCAAGCATACAGAATAAATTTCCAAAGAAAATCTATGTGAGGCCGTGCAAGCCAGTCGCCAACACCAGCCAGGCCAAATTGATGCAAAGACAGTGATATGTGCGGAAGAAAGATCAGGATTGCGATAATGCCAGAAATTAAATAGGGTTTAACGGTTTCTTTTTTCAGGAAAAAAAATCCGGTTATTGCTACTATCAAGGCGAAAAAAAATGCAAAATAATGTGTAAGCATACACAGCACAGTTGCAATGCCGTATAGGATCGCTTTTCGGTACATTTTTTCGTTTGAGCCAAGCAGCAACTCTGTCCAGCACCAAACTGCAAGAAGGCAAAAAAACAATCCAAAGGCGTATGGGCGCGCAATTTGGCTATACAGAATTGGAAAATCAAGAATGGCAAGCGATAGCGATGAGAAATATGCTGTAGTTAACCCAAACCATCTTTTTGCGATGAAATAAAGCAGTGCAACACTGCCTATCCCGGCAATGACAAATGGAAAGCGTATTGCAGCTTCTGTCATGCCAAATATTTTTGTAGATATCCATAAAAATATTTGTACAAATGCAGGATGGCCATCCGGGCGAATTCCGTTTTTCCATAATTCAGCAAGGGAGTTGAAATCAAGTCGCACAATTGCGCTCAATTCATCATGTGTAAAAGACCATCCCCAGTAATTCCAAAGTCTTAAAACAGCCGCAATGAAAACAATAGAAGTAAAAATTATTTTTTCTTCTCCGTAAGGAGTCCTTTGGACAGGAAGCTTTCTCATTTCGAAAAATTTCTCTGTCGTATAACTTCATAGAGCATAACTCCTGTTGAAACAGAAACATTGAGAGATTCGATTTTTCCGTAGAGGGGGATCTTTGCTTTTGCATCGCACATCTTCAGGTATTCATCCGAAATGCCATCTTCTTCCGATCCAAGAATGATGGCCGTGGGAAGTGAAAGATCTGTATCGTAAATGGTATTCTCCGTTTTTTCTGTGCAGGCAACGATCTGCAATCCGCTTTTTTTCAAAACATCGCAGGTATGTTTCAGGTTCTCACTTCTGCAAACGGGTATCTGATATAAAGCACCTGCCGATGTTTTTATCGCATCGCTGTTTATTTGTGCGCTGCCTTTCGAAGGAATGATCAGTGCATGCACTCCGGCACATTCCGCGCTGCGGCTGATCGCTCCGAAGTTCCGTACATCTGTGATGCGGTCCAGGATGATCACCAAGGGTGTTTCCCCTTTTTCAAAGATCGTGGGGAGGATATCTTCAATATCTCGGTAGGTGACCGGAGAAAGCTGCGCAATTACACCCTGATGATTTTTGGATTTCATCAGGTGGTTCAATTTTTCTGCCGGAACAAATTGAAACGGAATTTTATATTTTTTTATTTCCTCGGTAAGTTCAGCCATCAGCGAGCTTCCGCTTCCTTGCTGAAAAAATATTTTTTCCACTTCCTTCCCTGAACGTATTGCTTCAATGACCGGACGTATGCCGAAGATGAGCTTATTGGCATCCTCCTTTTTCTCTCTTCCGGCATCCGTTCTTTTGAATGAACTATCTCCGAATTTTTTTTTAGGATCGGAAAATGTGCGTTTAAATGGTTTGCTTGGTTCCATAGGCGTTTTCTCAATTATTTATCTGCATATACTCTTCCCTGCCTCCACATTTCTACCGAGTTGTACCAGCTTGTTTTATAGAGCTCCGAGCGGCTGAGGCGGTAATCATTATCGGTAAATGGATTAATCACTTTTACGAATGTGAGTGTGAGTGAATTAAAATTATTTGCTTCGCCATATACCCAGTTTTCAGAATCGGTGTAGCGGTAAACCATGGTTGGAGGGCCGTAGATCACGTAGATCAGCCCGCGGTCTGTCAGCCAGCCTTCGATATATGAAGAGAAATATTCATTGGCATCTTTTACACGGTTATAATATTTTTTTACAAGTTCTCGTGCCCGGTCGTGACTTCCACCTGCGGCTACCCAGAAACTATCCACTGCCAGTTTTAGATTTTTATAGGACCCCATTGTTTCGTACTCCTGTTTGGAGGTGAGGTAGCGAAGTGGTAGAAGCAAATGTTCCGGCTTTTTTACACTTGGAAAATCATCATCGAAGCGGTAAAGTGTAAGGCCGTCTTTCGTGCTGGTGTCTGACTGAATATGATAAAATCCTGTCTTTTTAAACAGATAGCCTGTTGTGTCTTTTTCTTCCGGCTCAATGGTGAAGAGGCTGTCTGCCTTATACTCAAAAGGCGTCATATTGCTTGTGGCAAATGGGGGTGAGGGCAGCGGGAAATCCCGATGATAATATCGCACGAATAGTTTTGTGTACGGTGTTCTGTACCGTATGTAAAAGTGCTCGTTCTTCCCGATCGTGTTCCGGAACAGAGGCGTTTTGTTTTTGGGCGACAGCACAATAAAGTTCTGGCGGGTGGCAGAATTTATTTTATCGATCTCAAATGAGGTTTGCACCGTGGTGTTTCGGTTAAGGTCGGTCAGGTCAACCTGCAATACATAGGCATTTGTGGAGGTTGGGTTAAAATCAATTTTCCCAATAATGTCTTTTGCCGTACTTGAATAGGGGTCGGTCAGATAGGCTGTTGCGCTGTCAATGATATCTTTTGTGTCGTATGAAGAAATGAGAACGTAGTGAATGCTGAGTCTTGCAGAAAAGTTTTCGCTGCCACCCTGTTTGCTGTACAAAAGTTCCTGAGAATTTATTTTGAAATGCAGCTCCGAAGTGGTGCCTGAGCGGTGAAACACGGTGTATTTAGGATGTAAAGGAGTTTTATCAGCCTTGTAAACATGAGAAACATTTTGGTTGGCAGCCGATGGGCGCGAAGAAGATTGCGAGCAGGAGTTGACATGCGATACCCCGACCGAGAGCATAAAAAGATAGAATGTATATGGTATCAGATATTTTGTCATTCGTTTTCCTGTGCCCGTTCAATTAAATTTTGTGGAAGCTCTTTCGTAGTTTTTGCGCCCAGTATTTTCATTTTTTCTGCCCTTTTCACCAGATTACCTGTGCCACCGTGAAGTTTTTTCATTGCTTCGCTGTAATTATTTTTTGCTTCGTCCATTTTTTTACCTATCGAGATCAGGTCTTCAACGAACAGGACAAATTTATCATAAAGTTTACCACCTTCTTCGGCAATTTCCAGTGCATTTCTTGTCTGTCTTTCTTGCTTCCACAGAGAAGCAATGGTACGCAACGTAGCCAGAAGCGTAGAAGGACTCACGATTACGATTTTTCGTTCCCAGGCGTAATTAAAGAGCTCGTTATCTGCCTGTACGGCCAGGCTGAAGGAAGATTCTATCGGCATGAAGAGCAGCACGAAATCCGGTGTGTTAAGTTGGCCGAGTGCCTGATAATTCTTTTCGCTCAGGCCTTTTATATGATTTTTTACGGAGACGACATGTGCCTGCAGGTTTTTTTCGCGTTCTTCGTCTGTGGCAGCATTTATAAATGCTTCATAGGCAACCAACGAAACTTTTGCGTCAACAACAATATGCTTTTTATCCGGTAAGTTAATGACCGCATCGGGCTGCACACGCCTGCCATCTTCCGTATCCATGCTCACCTGCATTTCATACTCGGATCCTTTTTGCAGCCCGGAACGCTCTAAAACTTTTTCAAGAATAATTTCTCCCCAGTTGCCTTGTTTCTTGCTGTCGCCCTTCAGCGCTTTTGCCAGATTGTTTGCTTCTTCGCTGATCTGTTTGTTGAGGGTGACCAGCGCTTTGATTTCACCTTTCAGGGAATTTCTTTCGGAAGCTTCTGCTTTGTAGGTATCGTCAACTTTCTTTTCAAACTTTGTAATATTGTCTTTCAGGGGATTTAAAATTGTTTCAAGATTGGCTTTGTTCTGCTCGGTAAATTTTTTGCTTTTATCTTCCAGGATCTTATTTGCCAGGTTTTCAAATTCGGTGGTAAATGTTTTTTGGAGATTGTCAACTTCTTCTTTTTGGGACTTCAGCTTTTCTTCCAGGCTTTTGTTGATCGCAGTTTGGGTGGCCAGTTCTCGGGTCAGATCCAGCATGCCATTGTGCGATGCATCGGGCGATTGCCTGAATTTAGCCAGCAGCCATCCGATGAGCGCACCCACCAATAAACCTATGATCAATAACAGAATTTGCATTGCTAAAATTGAATAGCTCCAAAGGAGTCTCTTCTCGGGACAAATATAAGATACTTGCCTTAAATCCTTATAGATAAAATACCCAATATGTACTGATAATATCAGCCCTCTCAAAAATCAACTTGTCTATCGAAAAGTCATGCTGAGCTTGTCGAAGCATCTGCTTTGCAAAGGAAAACCCTTCGACAGGCTCAGGGTGACAACAATTTTTATAGAAATTAATTTTTAGAAATAATTCACGATCCCGAAATTCACTTTCCCGGCCCTTGGGTCGATGGGGTTATTGAGTTGCTTGCCAAGAGCATAGTTGATGGAGAAAATCCCTGCCTTGGTCTCAAAGCTGATGCCTGCGCCAAATCCAAAAGGAGTGTCATACCGTTTTCCGGTGAACGACACGCTTTTGTTCTCGTAGTAGGCGCCATCGCCAAACAGGTATAGGTATGAATTTTCTTCAAGCAGGTAACGGTATTCAAGCGTGAGGATCGAAAAGGCAGAAGCGTGGATCGACTCATCGTCAAATCCCCGCAGACTTTTTAAGCCACCGATCCTGAATAGCTCATTCTGAAAAAGAGTGGAGTTCTGCAGGTAGGCGGAATGTGTGCCGAATTTTATTGCACTTCGGTTTTTTAGTGGCATGAAGACTGCTGCTTCCAGTTCAGCGCTATACTGAACGGAATTCAGTGTGAGGCCATTGTAAATAATGGGATTCAGCTTATCGTTTTTATGAATGGTCTTGTTGCCCGCGGCAACGGTACCAACGAGCGTGTATCCTTTTCTCGGGTTCAGCCGGTAATCCAGTTTTTCGGATTTGATGCTCAGGCCATATAGGGAAGAAGATATATCGGCATAAGGAGGCAGGGTGGTGAGGTTCTCCAGCCCTTTTGTATTGATCAGATTCATCTGTTTATTGTTCACGAAAGCTTTGAGGTAGCTTTCACCTGAAAGATGATATTGAATACCCACATTAGGATTCACCTCCAGGTAAGTAGAATCTTTTTTATATAGTTTAAAGCTTGCGTCAAGCCCAAAAGGAGATTTGAAGAGAAAGGGAAAAATAAATTGTGTATTTAAATTCTGTGTACCCACTTGCAGGCTCTGCCAGCTAAGCAGCAATGATTCACCGCGGTTGAATGAATTATTGAGCTTGAGGCGTACATCGCCCGTGAAAAGGATTTTTCCTGTTTTGTTGTCCGGCAGCAAGCCCAGTATACCGTCAAACTGGCTGGCGCGTTTTTTTTCCAGGAACAGTTCCACTTTGGCATTTTCGCCCGGGAACAAAATGCGGAAAGGGATTTTTTCTTTCAGGAAGGGAAGTTCTTTAATGCGTGTGCTTATTTTCCGAACCAGCTGCTCACTATACAGGTCGCCATTGTGAATGGAGAGATAGCTTTCCAGATAGACAGAAGAAATTTTTGCCGTGCCGCGGTTCACCACGCTGTCTATTTTGATAAGCACATTTTTCTGAAGGTTGAGCGAAGCCGAAAGTGTTGAACCGGAGATCACGATGCTGTCCAGTTTTATGGAAGCAAAAGGATAGCCGTTGTTCTCGCAGGAGCTGAGAATTTTTTCCTGCACCTTTCGTACATCTTTGAAGTAAAGCGGTTTTCCCGCAAAAAGCTTTTCGCGATAGCCCACTTCGCTCAGAATGCCTTCGTTCACGTTGCCTTTGCGGAGCGATGCCCATTTGAATTGAGATCCTGTTGCGATGGATACTATTTCTTTAAGAGAATCATGCTCATCCTTCACCTCAGCCTCTACGTTGGCTGTTAAATAAGCATTGTCAAAAAGAGTGAACAGAACACCCTGAACCTCTTGCTCGCGTTCGGTTTTGGAAAGGAAAGTCTTTTTGTAAGATATTTTATTTAGGATATTATTTTTATCCGCAGAAATATCTTTGGTGCCCGAAGGTTTTATTTCAAGTGTGAATTGTTTTTGTGAGAAAAGCGGCTCAGCGAAGCTCAGAATGGTGAATATCAAAAACAGCAACCGTTTCATAGTATAAAGATACGATGATTGGCGGGAAATATTGTGAGTCAACTTCTCTAAATTAGATCTGGTGGTTCAACGTTTTGAAAGGAACTCTAAAGATACCTTTCCCTCCCTAATTCCTCTATATTTGCGCCCAATTAAAAAATCTGTGAATTTACTTTCCGTAGAAAATCTCGCCAAGGCGTACAGCGATAAAAAACTTTTTTCGGACATCAGTTTTGGTATTGAGCAGGGCGAGCGCGTGGCGTTGGTGGCCGCAAATGGTGCGGGAAAATCCACTTTGCTGAAAATCCTTAGCGGGAAAGAAATAGCAGATAAGGGAAAGGTAGTGTTCCGCAATGGCATCCGCACTTGTTTTCTCGAGCAGGAACCTGAATTTGATCTCAACGATACGGTTTACAATGCTTTGTTCCATGATGGAAACGCCATGCTGCTTTCGGTGCGCGATTATGAAGTGGCGATTGAAAAACACGAAGCCGATCCTTCTCCAAAAAATCAAAAGTTGCTGGAAGATGCCATGGGCAAAGTAGATGAGCTCGGCGCATGGAACTATGAAACAAATGTGAAGCAGATACTTTCAAAACTGAAAGTGCATCATTTGGATCAGAAATTAAATTCTTTATCCGGCGGAGAGTTAAAACGTGTGGCACTCGCGCGTGTGCTCATCGAAGAGCCACAATTGCTTATCATGGATGAGCCCACGAATCATCTGGATCTTGATATGATCGAATGGCTGGAAAATTATTTTGTGCGCAACAACGTAACGCTTTTCATTGTCACGCACGACCGATATTTCCTGGATAATGTATGTTCAGATATTTTGGAATTGGAAAATGGCAGGTTGTATCCTTATCACGGCAATTACGAATATTTCATAGAGAAAAAGGCAGAGCGGGAGTTCAATGAAGCGCAGGAATTTGACAAGGCAAAGAACCTTTTCAAGCGTGAACTGGAATGGGTGCGCAAGATGCCCCGTGCCCGCGGAACAAAATCAAAAGCACGTGTAGATGATTTTCATGAACTGAAAGAAAAATTAGAGAGCCGTAAAAAAACCGAAGCGTTGGTATTGGAGATGAAAATGAAACGCATGGGCGGCAAGATCCTGGAACTGGAAAACGTGAGTAAAAAGTTTGGCGATAAAGTAATTCTCAAAGATTTCAGCTACTTATTCAAAAAGGGAGAGCGCATCGGCATTGTTGGCAAGAACGGTATTGGTAAAACTACTTTTCTGAACATCCTGAGCGGACGGGAGCAGCCTGATTCCGGAAAAGTTACGGTGGGAGATACGATTGTATTCGGATATTACTCTCAAAAAGGTTTAGTGCTGAAAGAAGATCAGCGTGTGATAGAAGTAGTGAAAGATATTGCGGAATTTATTCCCATGAGTGACGGTACCTTGGTTTCTGCCGCTCAGTTTCTGCGCATGTTCCGCTTTCCGCCCGAGATGCAGTTCACGCCGGTGTCAAAACTCAGCGGAGGGGAGAAGAAAAGACTTTATCTGCTCACTGTACTTGTAAAAAGCCCCAATTTTCTTATTCTGGATGAACCTACCAACGATCTCGATCTCGTCACGCTCAGCACGCTGGAACAGTTCCTTGCTGATTTTGGCGGTTGCCTTATCATTGTTTCGCACGATCGTTATTTCATGGATAGGCTTGCGGATCATCTGCTTATCATGGAAGGAAACGGAGTGGTCAGGGATTTTATTGGAAATTATTCCGAGTACAGGGAATCTCTCACCGAGAAAGAAAGGGAGAGCGTCCGCCAAAGCAAAATGGAAAAATCAGAAGTGAAAGCGGAGCAATTCGCAGCGCAGAAAGAACAAAAGAAACTGAGCGGAAAAGAGAAACAGGAATATAACAAGCTGGAAAAGGAAATGGCTGCACTCGAAGTAAAAAAAGCAGCGCTCGCCGAGCAATTAGGCAGTGGAATTACCGATCACGCGGAACTTTTCCGAATAGGAAATGAAATTAAGGAAGCTTCTGACCTTATCGAGAAAAAACTTCTACGCTGGATGGAGCTAGGGGAGAAGGGAAACTAACCGCACAACATCTTTTGTGTATTTTATTTGAGGGTAGATATAAATCTAAATCTGTACTTTTAATGGAAGGGTGGAAAGTTGGAAGTATGGGTGAATTTCCAGTCTTCCAATCTTCCAGCCCTTAATGGATCACCGCCGGGCAGCTGTCGTGTCCGCCCGGGCGATAAATAATACCTAAACGAATTTCCCAGGCGCGGTTGCGCACATCAAGTGGAGTAGTCTTGTAGGCGTAATAAAAAGGAGTATCGGGGTTGTAATGCACTTCAATGAATGGTTTAAAATAGCTGTAAACTATTTTCTCAAATCCTGCGCCAATGGAGCAACTGAAATTAAATTTCATGAACGGGCCTGTGATGGCCGGGGAATTGGTTTTTTGTATCAACCTGTATTCAACCCTGGGACCCATAAGTATGTATGGAAAACCCGGATACGTTTCAGTTTGCAGTTTCAAAAAATTGTTCCAGCAGATGTAATCGAGTTGGTTCCTGTAGCTGCCCCCTCCGGTTTTATCATAACAACCCTTCTGATTGAATTGAAATTCCGTAACCCAGCGAACATAATCGCTGTTGATGAACTCTCCTCTCAGCGAGCCATTGAAAAATCCAAAGCAATAATTTTTCATTTCGGGGATAGTGGTGCCATCGGTCTGTCTGGTGAAAAATTTTTGATTTGAAAAAGT
>JAHEYK010000077.1 GCA_023251625.1 Bacteroidota bacterium | reverse complement strand
AAACAGGGAAATACCATTATCCTGGTTACACACGAAGAAGATATTGCCCAGCATGCACATCGAATAGTTCGTTTAAAAGATGGGCTTGTTGAGTCTGATAAGATTAATGAGAATATAATTACCGTTGAAAAAGCGCAAATGCCAGTAGGCAGTAGACAGTAGACAGTCCCGCCTTGCGGGATCCGTCCTTTGGCGGATAGACAATAGACAAAATAAAATCGGTGGAATCACAAATGAAAATATACACAAAAAAAGGCGACAAAGGCGAGACCGGACTTCTTGGCGGAACAAGGGTTAAAAAATCACATATCCGCATTGAATCTTACGGCACTGTGGATGAACTCAACTCATGGATAGGATTGATCCGCGACCAGCATATTGATAAACACTCCAAAGAGGTCCTTATTCACATTCAGGACAGATTATTTACCATCGGTTCTCATCTGGCGTCTGACCCTAAGAAAAAGGGGATGAAAATTCCCGATATAAAGGAAGATGATATCACTCTCTTGGAAAAAGAAATAGATACCATGAATGAATCGCTTCCAGAGATGAAGTCTTTTGTTCTGCCCGGCGGACACACCACTGTTTCCTACTGTCACATTGCCCGTTGTATCTGCCGCAGGGCTGAAAGATGTGCTGTGGGCCTTGCCGATGAAGATAAAGTGGAGGGTATTATCATCAAATACCTCAACCGTTTATCTGACTACCTGTTTGTCTTATCCCGCAAGCTTTCTCATGACCTGAAAGCCGAAGAAATACCCTGGAAGCCCGCTTTCTAGGGGGAAAAAAATCCCATAAAATTTCTTTACAATTTCTTGCGTTGGTATCATAAATTTTTATCTTCGCGCACGATTTGAGGAAACTCAAAAATATTTTAAAACATAATTCACCCCGATAGCTATCGGGGTACTAAACTCGTCAAAACATGTACTGGACACTTGAACTAGCCTCTTACCTCGAAGACGCTCCATGGCCTGCCACTAAAGACGAATTGGTTGACTTCGGACTGCGCACAGGAGCGCCCATGGAAGTGATCGAAAACCTTCAGGAAATTGAAGATGACGAGGAAGTGTTCGAATCCATTGACGACATCTGGCCGGATTATCCTACCAAAGAGGATTTCTTTTTTAATGAAGACGAGTACTAGGGGAAAGTCTCAAGTATTAAGTCCCAAGCCCAAAGTCCCAAATAAACAACAAAGTACAAACATCAAGTTTGAATTCCTAACTTGGGACTTGATACTTTGAATTTGGGATTTGGAATTTAATTGTCTCTTAGATCTACCACTTCCACTCCTTTGTAATCTGCCTTATTGAACATAAACATTGCATCCGGCATTTCTGAATTGGCAACGAATTTTTTAACGGTAGTGGTATTCGAGGTGCCGTTCTTATTCAGAATTTTCACTGCAACGATCTCTTTTTTAGTTTTATCGATGGTAAGTTTGATGGTATGATATGCCTTTTTATCAGGAGATGTGGGGAATAGGTCTACAATATCCACCTTCGCGCCATTCAGCACATCTTCCTTCTCATATTTGTATTTAAATCCTTTTTCGTAAAGTGTAAAAATATTTACCGGATTGATGTTATCGGTAGCTTTCGGGTCCGGGGCGTTGTTAATCTGCACCTCGTTCGACTCTTTAATATATGTCCACTGGGTTTTGTTGTCGCAAAAAATGGTTTGCCCTTTAAATTCCAGTTTATATTTTTCCCCTTTCAGCTGAAGAGAGCCGGTCTGATTTTCTGTGACTTTTGATTCGCTGTTGCTCACTTGTTTTTCAACGATGGTAGAAAACTCAGCTTTTATAGTTGAATAGGCTTTAGTCTTTGCCGAAATTTCGTCAAGTATCGCTTTTGCTTTGGCATCAACTGCTTCTTTGGGTTGTTGGGCCAGACAGAAAGCAGAAGGAAGAAGGAAGAAGGCAATTATACCCGGAATTTTATGAGCTTTCATGAGTTAGGGTTTTGTGCATTTCAGGCAAGCGGGGTATTATCCCCCATACCATCCACGCTTCTATCCGCTTTAGACAATAACTGTTCCAAAGTGGCAGGGTCCTTTATAAGCACCTCACGGGCTTTACTTCCCTTAAATGGGCCAATTATGCCGGCTGATTCCAATTGGTCTACAATTCGTCCTGCACGGTTATAACCCAACTTTAACTTGCGCTGCAGCAACGATGCCGAGCCTTGCTGATGTGTAACAACAATGCGTGCTGCCTCCGCAAAAAAGCTGTCGCGCTCAGCAGGATCCAATTCATCAGGACCGTCTGCTTCTTCATCAATATATTCAGGCAGTTTGTATGCTTCAGGATATCCGCGCTGGTTGCCAATAAAGCTGGTTACACTGTCTACTTCGGGTGTATCTACGAATGGACATTGCAAGCGAATAAGCTCGCTTCCTAACGAGAACAGCATATCTCCTTTGCCGATCAGCTGATCTGCTCCTCCTGTATCCAAAATAGTTCTTGAATCGATCTTGGATTGTACACGGAATGCGATACGAGCGGGAAAATTGGCTTTGATAAGGCCTGTGACCACATTCACCGATGGGCGTTGCGTTGCAATGATCAAATGTATTCCGGTAGCTCGTGCTACTGCAGCCAGGCGTGTTAACGGTGTTTCAATTTCCTTTCCTGCCTGCGCGATCAAATCGCCAAACTCATCCACCACTACTACGATGTAAGGAAGAAATTTATGCCCTTTCTTCGGATTCAATTTTCGGTCAACAAATTTTGCGTTATACTCTTTGATGTTCCTCACCATCGCGGTGTTGAACAAAGTGAGACGGTCATCCATTTCCATACATAGCGATTTGAGTGTATGGATCACCTTGGTAGTGTCTGTAATAATTGCTTCTTCTGAATTGGGAAGTTTGGCAAGAAAATGTCTTTCTATCTTATTGAAGAGCGTCAACTCCACACGCTTAGGATCTATCAGCACAAATTTTACCTGTGCAGGATGTTTTTTATAAAGTAGAGAAGTGAGGATCACATTCAGCCCAACTGATTTTCCCTGTCCGGTCGTTCCTGCAATCAGCAAGTGAGGCATTTTGGTCAGATCCGCAATGAATGTCTCATTTGAAATTGTTTTTCCAAGTCCAAAAGGAAGTTCGAAAGCAGTGTTCTGAAATTTTTCAGATGCCACTATGGAACGCATGGAAACTATCTCCGGATTCTGGTTCGGAACTTCGATACCTATCGTTCCCTTTCCGGGCATGGGTGCAATGATGCGGATGCCTAATGCGGCCAATGAAAGGGCGATGTCATCTTCCAGGTTCTTGATCTTGGAAATACGTACTCCCTCCGCAGGAATTATTTCGTAAAGTGTAACCGTAGGCCCTACCGTAGCTTTTATCTTTGCGATCTCAATTCCGAAATTCTTGAGTGTGCTGATGATGCGGTCTTTGTTTGCCAGCAGCTCTTCCTGATTTACACTGATCTCGTTGTTGCCGTATTCTTTCAACAGGTCAATAGAGGGTTTCTGATAATCCGAAAGTTCAAGCGTGGGGTCAAAATCCCCGAAGGAAGAAAGGTCATCCTCGATTTCTTCCACCACAGCTTCTTCTTTTACCTGGGCAACGGTGAACTGCACATTTTCATCTTCATCATTCTTTGTCATGCTGAGCGCAGGCGAAGCATCTTCCTGCACTTCGGGTATCATTTCAAAGACAACAGGCTTTGCTTCTTCAATGATCTCCTCTTCGTGTATGGATTCTTCCACAGGAAGTTCAACAGGTTTTTCTTTTTTCTTTTCTTCTTTCTTAGCTTCAACCGGCTGAACAGTCACCACTTCCATTTGGATATTTTCAGTGGGGAGTACCTCGTTCTTTTCCATGGTATCCAAGGCTTCCATGGCATTTTCTGCCTGCTTGCTTCTCAGCCAGTCAAATGCATAGTTGAATGAGATGGCCATAAATCCGAAGAAAGTAAATACCATCAGGAACCCCGTTCCCACAAATCCAAGAGTGTTATTCAGCCACAGGCTGGTTTGGTAACCAAAGGTTCCGCCCAGAAAAAAATAATCGTTATGAAAAATATATCCCAATCCTACTGAACTCCACAACATCACAAACAAGGAACGTTTGAAAAAGGTTCGGAGCGGGAATGGGGATATTTTGAAAAGGATCCTGAACCCAGCCAGGAATGTATATGCGACAAAAAAATAAGAGGCTACGCCAAATCCCTTGTGAATGAATAAATGGGAGACCACTGCTCCTATTTTTCCCAGCCAGTTATCTACTCCTGTGCCGCTGACCACAGGTAGTTGTTCATCGCCCGGGAAAAACAACTGCCACCAGGAGCCCATTACTTTGTCCTGATCTGTTTTCCATGTGAACAAAAATGAAGTGAATGCGAGCAATAAATATACTGAAGATAGTATCAGGGCCAGTCCCGCTACCCGGTGAACCCGTTCATCTTTAATAAAATTAATGACCGGTTGTAACGGGTTTACTTTTTCTTTAGGAGCTTTTCTTTTTCTTTTGGGTGCTACGGCTTCTGCAGGTGTTTCTCCCTGCTTTTCGGTCTTAACTGTCTTTACAGTAATAGGCTCTTCGGCTACGTCTTCTATTTCATTATCATCCGAATCCTCTTCTTCCTGCGTTTCTTCCACCTCTTTCTCTTCCCGTGATTTACGGAATTCGTTCCTTGCCTTTTTAAACTTATTGGTGGATATAATTTCTTCTTGTTCTTGAGCCATGATAAACACGGGTTTACCTCGCAGGAAAATTCATACGGGGTTTATCAAAAATAGGTCGCATAGGCCAATGATTCGGTTCATAACCAATAACTTGTTAACGCAAGGATGTTAAAAAAGATAAAGGGTAGAAAAGATGCGCCTATGACACTATAACGAAGAGAAAAAAGAAATATTTTGGCTTAGTTCGAAGCAGGATTCAGGTCCTGAAGGATCTTTTCAAGTTCTGAAAAATCAATCCTTTTATATTCGACCGAATCAGCAGGAAGCTGAAAGGTTGATTCATCTACTTTTTGGGCGAGAACCGATTTAGCTTTCAGGTGCATAGTTACTCCGTAGCGTTCCATTTGAAAATCCATCAGCACTCCGGCAATCTTGCTGTACGGATTTGACCAATTCGGGTTCGTAATGCCGATCTCATTGGTATAATAAACTTTTGCCTCTTTGCCATCCATCAGCTTCACAATAGCTTCTTTGCATGAGAACCCGGCTATCTGCTGTGTATTGGACCCCTCCTGAACCGAATTCACATACGAATCGTTCAATCGCTTCAGATCTTCCGGAGAAATGGTTGAAGCATACTTTTTGTTGATGAGGGTCAGTCTTTGCTCTACCGCCTTCTTTTTGCTGTTAGCGATGTATGTAATACTGATAAGGCCCATCATGCCTGACATATCATTGGAAGTACAATTATCTTTGAAACGCAGATAGGCTTTATTGGGCATTCCAGAGACCATCATGCTATTGGGATCCAGCTTGGGATAGGTGATGTCATATTCGATAACTCCTTCTGAAATGTCTTTTCCCCCTAACATTTTACCGGATAACATACCATTTTTGTACAGGTAGAAAAAGGCTCCGCCTAACACCAAAAGAATAATAAAAACAAGAAGTAACCTTTTCCGCATTCTGCCCGTCTTAATGAAAGAGCAAATATAAGCGCATAATTTAATCAGGACTAGAATCTTATTAAATAAAAACTGGCTAAATATTTGCAAAAACACATATTGTTTCTATCTTTGAAACCCTTAACCAAAACTAACTAAAAGTTATTGCCATGAAAAAACTACTACTCTCTCTCATTATTACCGGAACTTCTATCTATGGTTTTGCACAAGCTACATTGGATTTCGAAACCTGGATAGGTTCAGGTGCAAGTATTGAACCTAACGGATGGGTCAGCGAAAATGCTTTAACAGGCCTGCCCGGGAACCCTCAATCATGCTTTCAGGCTACTGCTGCAGCCGATGTTCATGGCGGAGCAAGTGCAATGAAAATTGTTTCTGTGACAATGACCATTAACCCTTCTCCTTCTACTTTGCCAAATCCCATAGGCATGGCCGCTACAGGTGCTTTATCAGGCTCAACACTTAAATTCGGATTCCCGTATACACAACGCCCAACTACGGCTTCGTTCTGGGCGAAATACACTCCGGCAGCAAACGACTCGGCAGGTTGTTTATTAGTGCTTATGAATGGCGCTTTGCACGATACTATTGCTATCGGAACCTGGGCTCAGGGAGCTGCGATCAATGCGTATGCACAGCAAACTATGACTTTGCTGTATAACCCTGCTTATGCAAGCATCACACCTGATTCTATGGCTCTTGTATTCACTTCTACCAGGCTCTTTAACCCCAATCATACTTTCTGCCTCAACTGCGGAAAAGTAGGCAGCACGCTTTATGTAGACGATATTACTTTCGCAGGACAGAATGCTGTGAACGAGATTCTTACTTCTAACGGAGTGAGCCTGTATCCCAACCCTGCCAATGACATTGTACATATATCAGCCGATGCCAGCGATGCAGTAGCAGCCATTGTATATGATGCTGCCGGAAGAAAAGTCGCCTCCTCCTCTGCTTTTGAATTAATGAATTCATCAAACAACAAAGCAGGTATCATCAATACTTCATTTCTTGCGATTGGTTTATACTCTTACGCGATAGTTGATAAAAACGGAAGCGCTTTACGTGCTGGCAAGTTTAATGTGGTAAGATAATACATCGCACACATATAATTTAAAAACCCCGGCTTGCCGGGGTTTTTTATTGCTATACGTTTTATTAGAAAATAGAATCGTAAAAATAATAAAGGCGGATTAATTTCTTAACCCGCCTTTACTTTAGTACCTAAAAAATTACTTCTTCAGGTGCTTAGAAACAAGTGCAGTCATTTCGAACATGCTAACAGTTTTCTTTCCGTTGAAAACGGCTTTCAAAGTGTCGTCAGCATTGATGTTGCGTCTGTTCTTTTTATCTTGAAGACCATTCTTCTTGATATAAGCCCAAAGTTTTTTTGCAACTTCAGTACGTGGAAGAGCTTTTGCTCCAACAACTTTTGCTAATGCTGCGCTAGGATTAAGCGGAGCCATGAATGCTGCATTTGGTTTTCTTTTTGTTGCCATTGTGTTTTGATTTGGTTTTAAAAGTTTAACTTATTGTTTAACTTCATAGCGAAAATAAGACCTTTTCAGGTGCATTTCATAGGGGAAATACGATTGTTGATAAGTTCTCATAGGGGAAATTGAAAATCTCCCTATGAAAAAGGTCACTTTTTTCGGGCGATCATGAGCCCGTCTCTCAGGGGAAGGAGCACATTTTCTACCCTGGGATCAGCATTTATTTTGTGACTGTAATCAAAGAGAGATCGGGTCTCAATGTCCATTTTCATAGGGGAATTGAGGATTTTACCGCTCCAGAGCACATTATCTGCTATGATGTATCCGCCCTTCTTTACCCTTGGGAATACCATATCATAGTAGGTGCTGTAGTTCTCCTTATCCGCATCGATAAATACGAGGTCAAACTCCTCCTTAATGGTGGGTAAGATATTAACAGCAGGGCCTATATGAAGCTGTATTTTGCCCTCTAGGCCCGCCAATTTCACATGGCGAAGAATGATCTCACTAAACTCCTCATTAATGTCTACTGTGTGCAATTTGCCCCCTTCCTGCAAGCCCTGCGCCAGACAAATGGCAGAATAACCGGTGAATGTACCGATCTCCAGAATATTTTTCGGGCGGATCATTTTGCTGAACATCTGTAACATCAAACCCTGCATGTGGCCTGAAAGCATCTGGGGCATGGTCATCTTTACATGCGTTTCGCGGTTCAGCTGGTACAATGCGTCCAATTCTGCGTCCGAATTTTTCAGCGCGTATTCTTCAATCTCTTTAGGAAGAAAATCCATAGAAATATTATTTTGTGTTTACGATCAATAGTTTTTTTTCATCAGGGCTGAAAGTGATGCTTTTAATGTTCTTGATCCCATACTTAGATAGATCTGCTACTTCAGTCCAATTGGTTTGGGACTCGCTGTCAAACAAGTAGACCTTTGATCCGCTGGCTGAAAAAATTCCGGCCTTTGCCATGCAAAAATTCTCCGAGCCCTCCAACATGGAACATTCCGGACAGACCTCCATGACAACTAATTTGGATTTCTTCCCATAGACAAAGGATTCCATAGTCCGCTTGTTATCTTTTGTCCGTTCAATAAATATCCAGCAATTCTCCCATTTACCGGGTATGGGCAATTGCGAGGGCATGCGTTTAATGCAGCTGGATACATTTTGCGCGATCATTTTCGCAGCTCCTGTGCTGATGCTTACAGCCTGCAGCGATGTCGGTGTCTTTAATACCTGAAGCGCAATACTGTCCGAGCTCATCCAGCAGTAGTTGCCGATTGAATCCTTGTCTTTAAATATAAGTTCAGGAGCACCTCCGGCCAAAGGCATTTTCCACAAGCGCTGATGTGCAGGCGGCTCTGCCGCAAGGAAAGAAACATTCTTGCCGTCGGGCATTATAGCGGGCGTATGCTTGACATCGGCAGATGAAGTGAACATAGCAGAGGTTTTGGTCTTGGTGCTGTATTTGTATATCTCTGTATGGCCGAGACTATCTGAATGAGAAATGTACAGGATCGATTTTCCATCAGGAGAAAATACAGGCTCGTCATTGTAGCTGCTTTTCCCACAAATGCTGGCCGGCTTTGTAATGGTCATCTTACCGGCACTCAATATTACGTTCGTGATCAAAATATCTGTTTTCGGCAGCTGCGAAAATGCACAAACGGTGGAGGCTATAATGTATCCAATGCAAAAAAAGATCGATTTCATATATGGAAAAGGTATTTTATTTTTAATTGGCGTGATTATTTTTCGTCAAGGTGGAACTTATGAAGGAAACGGTGCGCAACCGGCGCCAGCACAAATGCGATGGTGGTCAGGAATACTACTCCGCTGAAGATAGCATAAAAGGATGCAAAGAGTTTTGCGGTCGTAGAAATCATGGGATCAACAGGCCCCATTCCTGTAAGGATCATAGAAGCGTTGAGTAAAGAATCTACCCAGCTCAGGTTATTCGTATAGTGATACCCGAGAATTCCAATGAAAAGAGAAAGAGCGACAATCAACGCTCCCCAAATAGAGTTCTGGAGAACACGGTTATAATATTCTTTTGGGGGAGCTAAGGGTTTGGAATGATGTTCGTACATTTTTCAGTTTATGGTTTTTTAGGTATTAGTTTTAGTTTTTTAGTTACCAGTTGTGGTTTTCATATGGCATGTTGGATTGATCCGATTAACTATAACCAACAACTAATATAACCATAACTAAAAACCAAAAACTATAAACTATCTATTTGAAACCAATGCGATCTTCTTCCCGTCAGGACTTATGGTGATTCGTGTAATTTTAGTGATGCCGAATTTTTCGAGGTTCGCAATTTCAGTAGCTCCTGATTTATCATTCATATATCCCGATACGATTGAATTGTCAGAGCAGGACCAGACCGACTTCCCGTAGAAACAATAATCTTCGTTTTCAATAACCCCTTTCAGAACAGATTTTTTTAACTTGGGGTGATATTCATAAACTGTATTCAGCACTCCTAATTTTGTAGTGTACCAAAGCAAATGATCTTTCATGCGCATGCAACGGCCTACGCTGTCGGCAATTACACTTGCTTTTTGCGTTGCAATATTTGCCAGCTGAATGGTAAAAGAAGGTTTGGTCAGAATAAAAAGAGCGACACTGTCTTTATTGATCCAGGAATGATATCCTACCTCTTTCACATTTTGCATAATACAAACAGGCGCTCCACCAGCTATAGGGAATTTCCACAAACGTTGAGCAGAATCTTTTTCCACCATCACCACCGATATGTTTTTCGCCTCTGGCATGAAAGTTGGGGAATATTCGCTCGTAGGTGTTTTGGTAAATTGAGTGATGTTCTTTGTTTTGATGTCGTACTTATAAATATCTGATTGTTTGGTGCTGTCATCGTAACGGGTATATAAAACATAAGTGCCATCGGGCGAAAATGCAGGCTGATTGTCATAACCTTTGCGGCTCGTGATGTTAATCGGGTCGGTAAGAGAAACAGTTCCTGCACTGTCTTTAATGTTCAGGAGCCATATATCGGATTCGGGAAGCTGAGCGAGGCAGTAGACAGTAGACAATAGACAATAGACAATTAACAGCCGTGTTTTCATGAATCAATATTACAAAGAAAATCTATCTTCGGAGAAAATAGTTATTGGTTTATTAGTGAATGGTTAAAGTTTTTCAGTTTTTGGTTCTAGTCTGCAATAGCCCCGACAACCAAGACTAATAACTGATAAACCAAAACTAATAAACCAGAAAACTATAAACTGAAATATTCCAAATGAAAAAAATAATTTCAATCATAGCGCTCATCTGCTTTGTTACACCTTTTTCTTTCTGCCAGGTGAAAGTGCTAAAGGCCACTCATCAAAAAATGTTTGGAGGAATGGGCGGCATCACCATGCACTATACTATTGACCTTAAAAGCAAGGCAGAAGTAAAAATAGATTCCGTGAAGAGCATTGCCGATACATTGAAAGTAGATTTTCAATTCAACAAAAATGAAAAATGGATTTATCAGATCACTTTTTTGCAGGCGTTAAAGCAACCCGAAAAATGCAAGACCTGCATTGATACCACTCCTAAAAACGCCAACCTCACAAAAGGAGTGATGATTTATTACAAAAAAGGAGAAAAGAAACTATCCCACAAAGTGAAGAAATTCAAACAGCTGGCGGATTTGATGATGCCGTGATCACCCCACTCCCCGCTCTCCCCAAAGGGGAGAGAGCCAAAGCAGATAGAATTACAAGAATACTATTACAATCTTAATAAGCCTGCACAAGCGTTTCGAGCGGAATGTGTAATTTAAGATGGAGATTACGTATCATTTCAAGATTCAGCTTACGTGTTTTGTGAAAGATATCGGAGACGCGGCTTTTGTAGCCAAGAATTTTTGCCAGATCCTTATTCGTTAAACCTTGCTGTTCCATCCTGTACTTTATGGCTTCCAGCGGATTGGGGGCGTTTATCACATAATGTGTTTCTTCGTAATCTTTGATGAGCATAGCAAGCACATCCGCTTCATCACTTTCTTTACTTCCCTTTTTTGCCTGAAACAATTCTTCAAAGCGTTCCATGGAACGGAGATATTCCGTTTTATTTTTTATTTTTTTGAGTGTCATGTGTTTATTTTTTAGTTCTGTATTTGTTTACTGTAACCGGATCAATTTTATCGTATTCAGAATGCGTGCCAATGAACTTGATAAACAGCCATCCTTTTTCGTAGTTCATTTCCGCTATCAGCCTGTAATCGTTTTCATTTATTTTAAAAATTACCCGGTTATTCTTTATGGCTCTTGCAGTATTAAAATCTCTTGTTACATCGCTTGGCTTCTCCCACTCCTTTGAAAGCACATCGTTATACCATTTTTCCAACGTACTTCTGCAATCGGAGTGTTTGGTATAGAACGATATCAAAGAGCTTCTGTTATATACGTTCATAGGCCTTTCTCTTACTTTCTACGACAAAGATACGAAAAAGTTACCAATTTGGTTACTTTATAAATACCTCATTTTGCTGTTTTTACAACTCCTTGTAAAGGAAAGTGAAAAAAATCAAACAGCTGGCGGATCTGATGATGCCGTAGCCTCGCCCCCAGTCCCTCTCCCCAAGTGGGGTTTAAATATCACAGATCTTTTGAACTGACCACCAAAGCGCTTCGCAAAGACGAAAAGGAGACTCAGGTGGAGCTTAATCTATAAATTGTTTTTTATAAGCTCTTCAAGAATTGCTTCATCTCCCTTATCATAACCTACCTGAGTAAAAATTATTTTTCCTTTCTTGTCTATTAAAAATAATGTTGGGAAATAAGAAACCCGGTAATCTTTTTCAACCTCTTTTGTGCCGAGTAAGACCTGATAAGTAATTTTTCGCTTGACCAAAAAAACATCTAAATCGTCCTCCTTTTTATCATATGGATCAATCCCTATAACTCTTAAACCTTTACTCTTGTATTTATTGCTAAGCCTTTCTATGTAAGGCAACGCGAACATGCATGCGGGACAATTTTTAAAGAAAAAGTCTACCATCACTAACTCTCCCTTGAGTTCTTTTAAACTAACTTTAGTGTTAGTCAGAGAAGGCAACTCCCAGTCAGGAGCAATGGTATCCTTAGGTAAAGGATCTAACTTTTTTTTGCCTTTGACATAATCCTTTATTCTAAAAAAAGTTGGAAGTGAACCGACTGTTAATACATTTTCGTCATTCAAATTCTTGACCTCATATTTATTTAGAATATTGTTTTCGAAAAAATGCATCGTATCGTTGCTAATTACCTCATCAATTACAATCGAATATTGAACGGGGATAAAATCTTCCTTTCTAATCCAATAATGATACTCTTCTTTTAACATTTTTATATCCGGACTATCATTTCTAATAGTTTTATTAACCTGAATATGATAGCACCAAGTACCAGCCAGCTCTTCTTCTTTAACTAACTTCGCCGTGCATTTATTATCAATAAAATCGGAATCATGTTGGACGGGGATACTTTTCAAGTTCGTGAAAGGGGCGTAAAGATTTAGCGAATAGTTATATTGCTTAATTTCCTTCGCCCACATTGAATTTGTTTTAATCGTTGCAGAACTATCATCGAACCAACCAACAACTTGCTCATTTCCTGTGTATAAGACATCAGCACTAAACTTGCCCTGCCAAATTGTTTTGAAGTGAAACGCCAGCCCATAAATAGTATCTTCTTTTAGTTTTTTAAAGTGACAAAAAAAAATAGTTTTGGAAGTATCCTTTGTAGTGGAACTATACATACATTTTGTCATTTCGTAGTAGCCATGCTGAATTGATTGACATTTATTGTAGGATGCATTCAAAAGATTTTGGGCATCCTGAGCGAATGATACAACGGCTTGGGACAACATTAAGGAAATAAATAAAAACACTTTCATTGCTCTCTTAATTAGAATGAAAATTAATTTTTAAGAGTAGTGTAGCCTTTTGACTCAACTTAATAACAATACTTATTCTCGCTAATCAACTTCGCCGCCACTCTCCTTCTCGCATCCTTTGCATTGAAGGGTTCTGTTTTGGTAAAGCGTTTTAAGCCCATGAGCATCATGCGCTGTTCATCGCCTGCCGAGAAAGAATTGATCGCTTCTTTTCCATTCTTGTTGATGCGGTCGGAAGCATCGTTGATGTAAACACGCATCATATCAATTTGTTCTGCGCAGGCAGCTTCCCCTCTCATGCCGACTAGTTTTTCCACTCTTAACAGAACTGATTCTGAAACGTACAGGTCAATCAGCATATCGGCAATGTTCATGAGCACTTCCTGTTCTTTGGCCAATTCCATCATGAGCTTTTGCGCTGCACTGCC
>JAHEYK010000155.1:3662-4054 GCA_023251625.1 Bacteroidota bacterium | reverse complement strand
TTTTTAACGTTTTCGGATTTTTGAATCACATAAATCTCTCTGCTTCCGTTAAGACAGACAAAGCAAAAAATATTTTAGGCAAGTATGAATACAGTCAGCTGTATATTCCGCTCTCAGGTTCTGAAGAAGTTGGGGATAACGGTTTTATTTCTTTTGTGAAAAACGATACTTCTGCAAAAACTCCGAAATATAAAGTGAATACGGCCGGATTTACCATGGATTTTAAACTACAGCCAACCGCCGATGCGCAGGTGCAGCTTATATTCGATGAGAAAGTGGGTGACGTCATCAAAGCAAATGGAACGGGAGATATACAGATGGTGATCAATGATTTCGGAGATTTTAAAATGTTTGGGGACTATGTGGTTTCTGAGGGAGATTATCTCTTCACT
>JAHEYK010000155.1:0-3652 GCA_023251625.1 Bacteroidota bacterium | reverse complement strand
GGACATAGCTTTTGATATTCAGATGCCAACTGTAGATGATTTTACGCGTCAGCAGGCGTATGATAAATTTAATAACAGCGAGAGCGAAGTTAATAAGCAGGTATTCTCGCTTATGTTTACGAACAGTTTCAGTCCTGTGCAGGGGCAACAGGGGCAGGCTGAAGCATCCGGAGGCCCGGGTGCGGGTACTGTAACGTCAACAGAAATGTTGTCCAATCAGTTAAGTAACTGGCTTTCGCAGATCAGCAATGAATTTGATGTGGGAGTGCACTATCGTGCCGGCGACGAAGTGAATAAAGATCAGGTGGAACTCGCACTCTCTACGCAATTGTTCAACGATAAAATGAGCATTGACGGCAGTGTTGCAAACAGTTCAAACACCGTGAACCAGAATGCTGCATCCGTAGTAGGCGATATCAATGTGGATTATAAACTGACGGATGACGGAAAGTTCAGGGCAAAAGCTTACAACAAAGCAAATGAAGGCGATATCCTGAATACACAAAAAGGGCCCTATACACAGGGAGTGGGAGTGTTTTACAGAGAGGAATTTGAAACGATTGGAGAATTATACAGGCGGTATTTAAGTATGCTGAAAAAGAAAAAAGCGTAATATTATTTTGTGAAATCATTAAAGCACCTCAATAAATATTTGTGGAAGTACAAATGGAGACTCATTTTGGGTATTTTGTTTGCCGCTTCATCCAATTTTTTCGGTATTTATGTTGCCATCCTCGTGCGTAAGGCAACGGATTTTATGACCCATGCGGTTGCCGATCATTATTCTTTTGAAGTTACTGCCAAAGAACTTTTGGAATACGGATTGCTTATACTTGGGACTACGATCATCAGCGGTTTTCTTATGTTCCTCATGCGACAGGCAATTATTGTGATGTCAAGACATATTGAATATGATCTGAAGAATGAAATATTTTCTCATTACCAATCGCTTGATATGGCCTTTTACCGCAGAAACAATACCGGTGATCTGATGAACAGGATCAGCGAAGATGTGAGCAGAGTGAGAATGTATATCGGTCCTGCCATTATGTATTTTGCCAGCACACTGGCTACCATTATACTGGTGGGTGGCACTATGACGGGTGTGAATGCCAGCCTTACATTCTACGTTTTACTTCCGCTTCCGATACTTGTGCTGGTGATTTATTTTGTGAGTGATCTCATTAATAAAATGAGCAATGGTGTTCAGGAACAGCTGTCGAGACTTTCTACCATCGCTCAGGAATCTTTTTCTGGAATACGGGTGCTTAAAGCCTATGCCCGCGAAGAAGCTGCGGAAAATAATTTTTCGAATGAAAGCGGAACATACCGTAAAAAATACTTGGGCCTCACCATGACCGAAGCACTTTTCAGTCCTTTTATCCTTTTGCTCATCGGGTTGAGTACACTGATCACAATTTACGTGGGAGGAAAGCAGGCCATTGACGGAAATATTAGCTATGGGAACATTGTGGAGTTTATTATTTACGTGGGCAAACTTACCTGGCCGGTTGCTTCTTTAGGCTGGGTTACCTCATTGGTACAGAGAGCTGCTGCTTCGCAGGCAAGGATCAATGAGTTTCTGGATACTAAGTCACAAATTATTGCCCCACCCAACCTCCCCATTGGGGAGGAGTTAGAGGGGGCTCTTGAATTTCGAAATGTGACTTTTGTATATCCTGATTCAGGAATAAAAGCGATAGATGATGTTTCTTTTAATATTCCTTCCGGACAATCGCTTGCGATCATCGGAAAAACAGGCAGCGGAAAATCTTCTGTGGCTGCTTTGATATGCAGACTCTACGATGTTTCTTCGGGACAAATACGGGTGGACGGAAAAAATCTGCAGGAGTGGGATATTTCCTTTTTGAGAAAGCAGATCGGTTATGTGCCGCAGGATACTTTTTTGTTCTCGGATACGGTAGAAAATAATATTGCCTTTGGAATACATTCAAATACTCCCAATAAAACACTTGTCGAGAAAGCGGCAAAGGATGCAGGCATTGAGGGGGAGATATTGCGTTTTCAGGATAAATACAAAACCATGATAGGAGAGCGGGGTATCACACTTTCCGGCGGACAGAAACAGCGTATAGCCATTGCACGTGCCATCATCGGTTCTCCTCGGATTTTAATTTTTGACGATTGCCTCTCTGCAGTAGATACTGAGACCGAAGCGGAAATACTTGCCAACCTGCGGCAGGTGATGAAGGGAAGGACAACTATCCTTATCAGTCACCGTGTATCAACCGTTAAAGATGCTGCACAAATTATTGCATTGAATAACGGGAAGGTAGAGGAGCAGGGTACTCATCAGGAATTAATGGATAAAAAGGGATTTTACTATGAGCTCTATCAAATGCAGCTGACCGAGCGGTCTGCAAAGGGAGAGGCTAAAGCGCTGTAGATTTTTATGCATCTTTAAAAGATTCGAATATTTTTACTTTTAAAAAATCGTCATGAGAAACAAAACTACTCTTATTCTCTTTTTTGCTTTTACCTATATTGCTCAGGCGCAGCAATTTTCAGAAAAACACTTTAAGGACATAGTTGAGAGTGAAAAGAAGGCGAATGCCTGGAAGATATCCCCTAAGCTTTTCAGTTCAACTTCAGATTATGACATTGTCTACCACCGCTGTAGCTGGCAGGTAAATCCCGCTGCGGTTTATATTGCGGGAAACATTGTAACATACTTCAAGCCCCTTGTAGCGAATTTCGATTCCATTAAATTTGATCTCAGTGATTCACTCACGGTTGATTCAGTAAAATATCACAGCACCGCATTGCTCTTCACGCATATAGGAAATGTCATCACGGCATTTCTTCCTGCTGTGATTCCGGCCAATATCTTGGATTCTATTTCTGTTTATTATAAGGGTGTTCCTCCTAGCACCGGTTTCGGTTCATTCGATACAACGATGCATGCCGGTGTGCCAATATTGTTTACGCTATCACAGCCTTACGGCGCCAGCGACTGGTGGCCGTGTAAGAATAGCTTGACCGATAAGGTGGACTCTGTGGATGTGATCGTAATAACGCCTAACGGAAACAAAGTGGCGAGCAACGGTGTGCTTGTTTCTGTAACACCCAGCGGTCCGAATAAGATATTTTACTGGAAGCATCGCTTCCCAATCGCAACATACCTGATCTGTTTTGCAACCACTAATTATTCAGAATATACGCATAGTATCCCTTTTGGAGCAACAAACACCCTCGTGCAGAATTTTGTTTACCCAGAAGATTCTTCCTATGCCGCTTCCAAGACACCGGACATCATTCCTGTGATGCAGCTGTATGATACCTTGTTCGGTATATATCCTTTTGCGAATGAAAAGTACGGCCATGCGGAGTTTGGATGGGGAGGAGGGATGGAGCATCAGACCATGACCTTCTGCGGAGATTTTTACCACGAACTTATTGCGCATGAGTTGGGCCACCATTGGTTTGGTGATAAAGTGACTTGTGCAAGCTGGGAAGACATTTGGCTGAATGAAGGCTTTGCGAGTTATGTTACAGGATTGACCTACGAACATATGTTCGGAGGAATATACTGGATGATTTTTAAATCCACGCGCATTGATAATGTGACCAGTCAGCCGGATGGATCTGTATGGTGCAACGATACCACAGATGTGAACCGTATATTTGACGG
>JAHEYK010000076.1 GCA_023251625.1 Bacteroidota bacterium | reverse complement strand
AACAACTTTTAGCACGCTCACAAAGTTATGTGGATCTGGTAGCCTCACCCCGGCCCTCTCCTCAAGGAGAGGGAGCAAACAACAGCGTGGAAAAATATTTGCAAACTGCCTGCTCCTACAAAGCCGTTAATGGAACACCATACACAAATCCTCACTGGCAAATGATCATGCACTGCATGAACCACAGCACCTATCACCGCGGGCAGATAATTACTATCCTGAGAGAATTAGGCGCAACTACACTTCCGACAACTGATTTGATGGGGTATTTTAGAGAGATGAAAAACTTACCGAGTTAGCTTGGATTATTTATCTTAGCGCATTAATAAACTGCACATGAAAAAAGCTCTCTTCTTTACCCTTTGTCTTTTGCCTTCTGCCTTCTGCCTTGCTCAATCCTACCGCTCCACTTCAAACCCACAATACTGGAAAAACCATCCTCCTTATGCTGGCTACTGGCAGCAGGATGTGCACTACAAACTTAAAGCGAGGATCAACGAAAAGACCAACATCATTAACGGACAGGAAGAACTTACCTATTACAATAATTCACCCGACACACTGAACTTTGTTTTCTTTCATCTCTACCAAAATGCGTTTCAGCCCGGTTCTTATTTTGATAAGATGACAAGGGAAAACGGAGTAACCCCAAAATACGGACGGTACGAGGCACAGAAAAAAAATGAGGAGATCATTTCCATGAGCTCTGGCGGAACAGAATTAAAAAGAGAAGAAGACAACACCGTGGTGAAAGTTTATCTGACCAAACCTCTTTTACCTAATGACTCCGTAAAATTCGACATCACCTTCAACTCCTATTTTGATTCAGGCACGCAGCGCAGGCGAATGAAAATATTCAGCGTGTTCGGCAACAAGCATTTTGACGGTGTGCATTGGTATCCGCGCATCGCAGTGTACGACCGTAAATTCGGCTGGGAAACTGACCAACACATGGAAAAAGAATTTTATGGGGATTTTGGAACCTATGATGCTGAACTGAACTTTGCTAACAATTTTATCGTTGAAGCAACAGGAGAATTGCAAAACCGAAGCGAAGTATTGCCCGATGATCTCCGAAAAAAACTGGACATCAGCAACTTTAAAGACAACCCGATGTTTGCTGCGCCTTCCATTATTATCCCATACGACAGTACCATTCGGAAAACATGGAAATACCATGCTGTAAACGTGCATGACCTTGCCTTCACCGCCGATCCTACCTACAGAATTGGAGAATCAGAGTGCCTGCCGGCCGGCCTGGCAGGGAATGCAATTAAATGCATTGCAATGGTGCAGGAGCCTAATGCTGCGCGCTGGCAAAATGCAGCCGACTATACTGCCAAGATCATCAAAACATATTCTGAAGATTTTGGAATGTATGTATACCCTAAAATGGTTGTGGCCGATGCACGTGATGGGATGGAATATCCTATGCTCACGCTCGATGGAGGCTTTGATCCGAACTACCGCGACCTGTTCACGCACGAAGTGGGCCATAACTGGTTCTTCGGCATGATAGGCACCAACGAAACCTACCGCGCTTATATGGATGAGGGCTTTACCCAATTCCTCACCAACTGGGCCTACGAAAAAATTGACGGCAAGCTCCGTATTCAATCTGAACCGGATTCAAAGTATGTAAAACAATTCACATTGCCGGACTATGTTCGAAATAGTGAGGTATACACCCGGTATATGACAGATGCAATCCGTGGAGAAGAGACCAATATCAGCAAGCACTCAAATGATTTCAACACCGCCCTTCGCCATTCAGGAGGATACAGTCAGGTATATTTCAAAACGGCTGTGATGCTTTATAACCTGCAATATGTTTTGGGAGATGATTTATTCCTAAAAGCCATGCAGCATTATGTGAGTCAGTGGAAAATTGCTCACCCCTATCCGGAAGATTTCAGAAACTCCATCATTCAATACACGCACGTTGACCTGAACTGGTTCTTTGACGAATGGCTGGAAACTTCCAAGACGATCGACTATAAAATTGAATCGGTAAAGCCCAAGAAAAACGTTCCCGGTGAGTACATCATTAAATTTTCGCGCAAAGGACAAATGCAGATGCCCCTTGATTTTACGGTGATCGATCAAAGAGATTCTGTGCATAAATACCACATCCCGAACACCTGGTTTGTAAAAAAGACCGATGCAAAGATTTTACCAAAATGGTTCGGATGGGATAAAATCCAGTCAACCTATGAGGCCAAAGTGACCATCGTTTCTGCCATCCGGTCGGTTGTCATCGATCCAAGCGATCGCCTTGCCGATGTGGATATGCGCAACAACCGGTTCCCGGGCGAAACAAATTATTATCTGGATGCCAAAATATCCAACCCTCCGGACTGGAAACACTATGAATTATTTTCGCGCCCTGACATTTGGTATAACAGCTATGACGGAGTAAAGGCCGGAGTTCACCTCAATGGAAATTTCATGAACTACAAGGATGTGTTTGACGCCAACCTGTGGATCAATTCAGCGCTCGGACAAAAAAATTATGATTCCACTATAGCCAAAGGGGACTTCAACAGCATCTCTTTCCGTGTCAACTACAAAAACCCTACCGATAGGTTTATAAAAAATTCTTCGGTAAATGTTTCTGCAAAATATCTGGATGGGCTACAAGCCTACCAGGCAGGATTTGAAAAGCATGATAAAGACAACCTGAACAAGGTGTACATCTCTTTGAAGTCCATGATCCGGCAGCAACGTTCAGATCTCGTCTATCTTTTATATCCGGATGATTGGGATGCAGGAAAATTAAACAACACCATACAATCAGGCTGTGAGCATAATTATTATTACAAGCACGGCACCGGAAAATTAAACCTGGACCTCCGCTCTTCCACGCTGATGAGCGATTATGATTATGCGAACCTGCGTTTAACGGCCGTGAATAAAAATCATTTCGGTAAATTTAATTTCAATACACGCGTTTTCATGCAGTATGGCACCGGAAGCAACGGGCCTAAAGAATCTGCTCTTTACCTGGCCGGCGCCAGCCCCGAAGACCTCATGGAAAACAAATTTACACGAGCTGCAGGATTTTTCCCTACTGAGTGGATGGGCTATGGCGTTGATGTAAATAATTTTCAGATGGGCGGTGGCCTGAACATGCGTGGTTACGCCGGATATCTTGCTCCACAGGAAGATAAAAATGGAAACATACACTACGCCTACCGCGGAAACACAGGCGCATCATTCAACGCTGAACTGGAATTCGATCAGATCTTTAAATCTATTCACATAACCGATCAGAACGGCATTATTAAATGGGTGAAGAACACTTTCAGGATGAACACCTATCTTTTCGGGGATATTGGCCTGATCAATTACAACGCTGCCGGAGAAGAGTTGAAACTGGCCGACTATCGAGCCGATGCAGGCCTTGGCTGTGCGCTCACCATCAAAAAGTGGGGGCCGCTACAAAAAGTGGATCCGCTTACGATCCGCTTTGACATGCCCATGATCCTCAACAGGATCCCGGCTGTAGAAAGCGATTACATCAAGTTCAGGTGGCTGATTGGGGTTAGCAGGGCGTTTTAATCGGACTCACGAACCCATATTTTAGGTTTTTAATTTTTTTCGTACCTTTGTTATATGCAATTCACCTATAAGATATTACTCCACAAAGAGCCGGAAGGTACCTATACCGTTAGTGTACCTGCTTTACCTGGCTGCATTACTTTTGGTGATAACGTAGATCACGCTATTAAGATGGCGAAAGAAGCTATTGAAGTTTACATTGAAGAACTTCAATCACGAGGAGAGGAAATTCCAGATGATAGTGAGACACTAGAGTATTCCCTTAACCTTTCTGCGTGAACCGTTCGGCAAAGAATCTCATTAAATTTCTTGAACAGAAAGGATTTTTCTTCAAACGCTCGAAGGGAAGTCATCAGATTTACTTCAATCCCATCACAAATAAAACCGTAGTTGTCCCAATGCATGGAAACAATGATCTGCCGAAAGGCACTTTTTTCTCTATCCTCAGACAGGCAGGAATTGATAAAGATGAATTTCAATAAGTGATCAGTCTAACTCTCCCAACATCCTCTTCTTCAAATCACTATCGGCAGGCTCAGTTCCAAGCCAGATCCCGAACACAGCTTTTTTGAAATCCAACCCCGGGATAGCGGTTTTAAGCGTATTATTTTTGTAGATGGAGATCGTTTCGGCCGTGTAAACAATGTCAAACACATCGCCCACTTTGATCGGCTCGCTGAAGGCTTTTTGGAACTGCTCGATCTTGGCCTTAAAAGGAGTCGTGTTGTTGCCTGTAGATTTTATAAAGCCTTCTTCCACGGCTTCTGTCATGCGCTCACTCGTGATCAAGCTCGATACGATATTCATTTTGATTACCATCGAAGTATTTGCAGCAACAATGCCTGCGGCATCCTTGCTTTTGGATGTAAGATATAATCCGGCTACATACATATCCATCCAGAATTTTTCGCGTACACCGCCACCGTTCAGCACCAGTTTATCCTTGCCGGCCATATAGGTATCCGGAAGAACAACTCCTTCGATCTTGGTTTGCGCCTGCGAAACAAAGCCCAAAAGCAGAAAGAAAATTGCTATGTAAAAATTTACTTTTCTCATTGTAGAATAGTGTATATAGCAAAACTAAAAAGTTATATCCATTCTATTCGTAAATTCGCATTAATTCGTTATCCGCACCCATGAAAAAAATAGCTGTCTTTACTTCAGGAGGTGATGCACCCGGCATGAACGCCTGCATACGTGCAGTGGTGCGTACTGCGGTATTCCATAAGTTGGAGGTGATGGGCATCAGGCACGGATATGATGGCATGATCAACGATGAGTTCATACCCATGAATGCAAAATCTGTTTCCGGCATCATTCATAGGGGTGGCACCATTTTAAAAACTGCACGAAGTCAGGAATTTATGACCGAGGCCGGAAGAAAAAAAGCAAAGCAAAATCTGGAAAAGCATGGCATTGAAGGGTTAGTGGCGATTGGCGGTGACGGAACTTTCAGGGGTGCTTTGGAGCTGAGCAAGATCTGCTCCATCCCTATTGCAGGCTGCCCCGGAACCATTGACAACGACCTGGTAGGAACAGATTTCACCATTGGCTATGACACAGCCATCAACACTGTTGTGGATGCCGTAGACAAGATACGTGACACCGCTGAGAGTCACGACCGTTTGTTCTTTGTAGAGGTAATGGGGCGTGATGCCGGGCTTATCGCACTCCGAAGCGGTATCGGCTCAGGGGCAGAAGCGATCCTGATATCGGAAGCGAAGACCGACATGGATAAACTGATCAAGCATCTTCAGGAAGCCAGAAAAGATAAATCATCAAAAATTGTGATTGTTTCAGAACAGGGAGGGACAAGCAGCGTTTTCAAGATCTCTGATGAAGTTAAAAAAGCACTACCTTATTATGATATCCGTGTTTCTGTCCTCGGGCACGTTCAACGAGGAGGAAATCCGAGCTGCATGGATCGGGTAAACTCATCCCGTATCGGGTTCTCAGCCGTTGAAGCATTGATGACCGGAAAGAAGAATGTGATGATCGGGATCATCAATAATAAAATTGCTTATACACCTTTTGAAAACGCGGTAAAGCACATCAACGAACTGCACCCGGACCTGGTGAGAATGATGAGCGTGCTGGCTATTTGAGGATCTCACGGGCGATAACAAGCTTCTGAATTTCAGAAGTGCCCTCCCCTATCGTACAAAGTTTGGAATCGCGGTAATATTTTTCTACGGGAAAATCTTTGGTGTATCCGTAGCCGCCGAATATTTGAACCGCTTCGTTCGCTACTCGTACAGAAACTTCAGACGCATAATATTTTGCCATAGCCGAAAGCTTGGTCACTTTTTCTCCCCTGTTCTTTTTATCTGCTGCCTGAAAGATGAGCAGTTCTGCCGCTTCTATCTCAGTCGCCATATCTGCAATTTTAAAAGCGATCGCCTGGAATTCAGAGATCGGCTTGCCAAACTGCTGGCGCTCTTTGGAATATTTTATAGATGCTTCCATGGCACCTTTAGCCATGCCCAGCCCAAGCGCTGCGATTGAAATCCTTCCTCCATCAAGCACTTTCAGCGACTGAATAAATCCATCGCCTTCTTTTCCCATCATCTGGCTTTTGTGCACGCGGCAGTTGTCAAAGATCAGTTCAGTGGTTTCTGAAGCACGCATGCCCAGTTTGTTTTCTTTTCTTCCTCCCTTAAAACCTTTAGTCCCTTTTTCAATAATGAAAGCTGAGGCACCGTGAGAATCTCCTTTCTCGCCAGTACGAACGATCACTACGGCAACATCTCCGCTCACGCCATGTGTGATAAAATTCTTTGAGCCGTTGATGATATAATAATCTCCGTCCTTCACAGCCGTAGTGAGCATATTTCCTGCATCAGAACCGGTGTTTACTTCAGTAAGTCCCCAAGCCCCAATCCACTCTGCAGTAGCCAGCTTTGGTAAATATTTTTTCTTTTGCTCTTCACTTCCAAATTGCATAATATGGCCGGTACAAAGAGAATTGTGTGCCGCAACTGAAAGCCCGATAGAGCCATCGATTTTAGAAATTTCAGTGATCACTGTCACATACTCCATATAACCAAAACCTGAACCTCCGTATTCTGTCGGCACAAGAACACCCATCAGCCCGAGCTCGCCAAGTTTCTTAAAACATTCCACAGGGAATTTCTGGGCCTCATCCCAATCCATCATGTATGGCTTGATATGTTCAGCTCCGAATTTTTGGATCATATCAGCGATCATTTTTTGATTCTCGCTGAAGGTGAATTCCATGCCCGTTTTTGTCAATGTGTCCGTGTGTTGCATCGTCATGTTTTGGATTAATACTTCACTAAACTAATAATATTCTTCGAATAGGTTTCCAGTTTTTTTCTTCCTTTCAGGAAGTCAAGTTCCAGCAGAAAAGCAAAGCCTGCAACATGCGCTTTTTGCATTTGGATCAGTTTTGCCGAAGCCTCAGCAGTGCCTCCTGTTGCAAGCAGGTCATCATGAATGAGCACGTTCCAGTCCTGTTCAAGAGCATCAATATGCATTTCAACTTTGGCCGTACCGTATTCGAGATCGTATTCCTGTGAGACAGTTTTGTAAGGCAATTTACCCGGTTTGCGCAGCGGGATCAAAGGAAGGTTCATTTTGTTGGCAAGCAGAAACCCCCAAAAGAAGCCCCTACTTTCTGTACATACGATCGCATCGATCTTTGTTCCTTTTAGCTGATCGATAAATCCATCCGCAATTTCAGAGCAAAGCTTAGGATCTTTGAGGATAGTAGTGATGTCCTTAAAAATAATCCCTTGTTTCGGGAAATCCGGCACATCGCGGATAATGGATTTTATTTTTTGTTCGAGGTTCATGTTTTTTGTCATTCTGAGCGCGCAGCGAAGAATCTATAAACCCTTCGACAAGCCTGCCTACCGCAGGCAGGCTCAGGGTGACAGCATCTATTATTCTACTTTGAGATAAGGAGCTAGTTTAGTGAAGAGCTCTTCATTCATCAAATTTAACTTTTTAATGTCCTCCACCGTCCTGTAATTACCATGCTGTTTTCGGTAATTCACTATCAGGTTTGCAATATTATATTTTATATAGGGATGTTTCTTTAGTTCATCCAATGTTACTGTGTTCAGGTCGAGGAGTTTTACTTTTTGTATATCCACGGTTATTTGCTCTGCAAGCCCGTCATATCGTTCCTTGTCAAATCCATAGACTTCGAGCAACTGCTCTTTTTTCACAAAACCACCCAGCAGATCGCGGTATTTGATAATTCTTTTTGCGTAGGCAAAACCAATTCCTTTGAGCTTATCGAGCTCAACGGTGTCGGCCGAGTTCAATTCAGCCGATATCTTTTCCTTTTCAAATTTCTTATACATTTCGTGTTGATGAGAAGTATCGGCCGGAATCCGGATATATTGTTCAAGCGATGCATAGAGTTCAGGAGTGATGCAATACATCTTTTTCACATCTTCTTTACTTCTGAACTTGCCTCCTTTGCTTTCATAATTTTTAATGACTTTGACCTGCTTATCGGATAGGCCCATGCGCTTCCAATCTTCATCCGGCAGGTTGTTGGGATTGAAGGGGGACCTTTCTTCATTTTCTACATCGGGTGAATTAGAGCCCGCAAAATTATCTCTGACTTCTAAAGGGACTGAATCAATGCGCTGCTTTTGTTCCGCTTCAAACTGAGTAATGTCTTTATCAAATTGTGAAAAATCAGTTTTGTCGTGAGATAAAAATCGATCTGAAAAAGAAAGATAAAGCATAAGAGCTAAAATAACGAACAGCAAAATATACACCCCGTTGCGCTGCGTGCGGCTGAACGTAAAATATTCACGAAGAAAATTTTTGAAACCCATACGGGGAAGTCATTTTTTATTTCTTCCTACTGTAAAATAATAAACCGGGATCCCGGCAGCAACAAACAACAAGCCCATGCCGGTGTTTCTTCCGTCATAAATGATGAGGATCACACATACCGCCAGTGCCGCCAAAATATAAAGCGCAGGAATTACCGGATAGCCAAATGCTTTGTAAGGTCGCTCTGCATCAGGGTCCTTTTTGCGCAGAACAAAAATCCCTGCAATGGTTACAATATAAAATATCATAGATGCGAAAGTGGAATAACTCACTAGGTCTTTGTAGGTGCCTGTTAAACAAAGAGCGGAAGCCCATGCACATTGAAACCATAAAGCGTTTGCAGGAACGCTATTTTTATTTACATCTCCAGCCTTATGAAAAAATAATTTTTCTTTTGCCATGGCATAATATACCCGCGAACCGGCAAGGATGAGTCCGTTGTTACAACCAAAGGTGGAGACCATGATAAGTCCCGCCATGATAAACAACGCAGTGTTTCCAAAGATCATAGAAGCCGCTGCCGCGCCTACTCGGTCATTTGTAGCAAACTGAATTCCCAGTCCGGCAACATCAGCGGCGGTTGGGCTGCCCTTCAGCGGAAGTAAACAAAGGTATGCTACATTGGCAAGGATATAAACAGAAGTAACAATGAAAGTACCCCAGAATAAGCTGAGCGGGATATTTTTTTTCGGGTCTTTGATCTCTCCGGCAATAAAGGTTACGTTGTTCCAGGCATCTGCCGAAAAAAGAGAGTTAATGATCGTAGAGCCCATCGCTCCGAGCAAAGCAAATCCTGCAAGCGGAACTATATTGAGCACTCCGTCTTTATAGGTGGTCGTGGAGGCATCCCAGGCATGAGAAAAATTCTCAGCAAGCGTGTTGCCTTTCAAGCCGATCGTAATACCAAGAATGATCAGCGCAAATAATGCAAGCAATTTCGCTGTGGTAAAAACAGTTTGAATTGTTTTTCCACTATTCACACCCCGCGTATTGATAAAAGTAAGCAGCACAATACTCGCGATGGCATATAACTGACCGATCGTAATTATGAATTTGCCATCAGCAATATTTAACACTTCATTATTGAGTACCGGGAAAAAAATAGCCGAGTATTTCATGAATGCCACCGCTACAGCTGCTATCACTCCCGTTGAGATGACTGTAAAGACCGTCCAGCCGTATAAAAAGGAGGTAAGATTTCCGAATGCCCGTTGAATATAAACGAACTGTCCGCCTGCTTTGGGCATCATGCCTGCTAATTCGCCGTAGCTAAGAGCGGCCATTACGGTGATAACACCGGTGATAATCCAGAGCAGTAGTAAATATCCTGCAGAGCCAACCGTACGTGCCATATCAGCGCTCACAATAAAAATTCCGGAGCCGATCATAGAACCCGCCACGATCATGGTAGCATCGATAAGGCCGAGGGATCGTTTGAGTTCTGGCTGTTCTTCCTGCTGCATAAATTCTTATCCTTACTTGCTATGTATTTTCTTTGGGATAAATTTTAAAGCCCCAAGTCTCAAAGCCCAAATTCCAAGGCTTGTTTTCTTGTGACTTGAAATTTGAGATTTGGAACTTGGGACTTGTTATGCCTGTCCTTTAAGTTTGCTGTTATGCTTGCTGTAAAAGAAATAAATACAAAGTCCGACTAGCATCCAACAAAACGCTGTTAACAGGGTTGTATTGTCCAACGAAACGATCATGGCAGTACAAACAAGAACTCCGAGGATGGGAACCAGAGGAACCAGCGGTGTTCTGAACGGACGCACACGTTCCGGATCTGCTTTACGCAGGATCATTACGCCCACGCAAACGAGCACGAAGGCAAAGAGCGTACCGATCGAAGTAAGATCACCCGCCACGCTGCCGGGGATAAACCCGCCAAAGAAACCCACAAAAGCAAAAAGAATAAGATTGGATTTCCAGGGTGTTCTGAATTTTGGGTGCAGGTCTGCAAAAACTTTTGGCAGAAGCCCGTCATTCGACATAGAATAGAATACGCGTGATTGTCCGAGCAGCATCACCAGAATAACAGATGAAAATCCTGCCAGGATCGCAACAGAAATTAAAGTGGCAAGCCATCCATACTCTGTCATGTAATGCTGAATGGCATACGATACAGAGGCTTCTTTTCCTGCTTTTACAAAATCAGTATAAGGAGCAACGCCTGTGAGAACGTGCGAGAATAAAAGATAAAGGATGGTGCAAACTGCAAGTGAACCTAAAATTCCGATAGGCATATCGCGCTTGGGATTTTTTGCTTCCTGCGCTGCCGTAGAGACTGCATCGAAGCCAATGAAAGCAAAGAACACAATCGCAGCACCTCTAAGAACTCCCATCCATCCGTGATTGAAAGTTGGGGAGTAATCATATGTTTTTCCGTTTCCAAGATCTACGGGAGGTGCGTTATCAGGAATAAGATAAGGAACGTGATTAGCAGAGTTAATGTATTTCCATCCGAAACCAATGAAGAGAAGAACGATGCTCACTTTTACAAATACGATGAGCGCATTTACTTTGGCTGATTCTTCCGTTCCTTTTATCAAAAGCAAGGACAACATCAATAAAATAAAAATAGCAGGCAGGTTGATAAATCCATGGACACCATCTGCACCGCTTTCAAACGGGGAATGGCACCAGGCATAGGGTATGGCTCCTCCCAATAAATTATTCAGGTACTCACTCCAAGCGATCGAAACAGTGGCCGCTCCAAGTGCATATTCAAGTATAAGTGCCCATCCGATGATCCAGGCCACCAGTTCTCCCATTGTTGTGTACGCGTATGTATAAGCACTTCCTGCAATAGGGATCATACTCGCAAACTCAGCGTAACATAATCCTGCAAAAAGGCATCCTACAGCTGCGATGATGAATGAAAAAGTAACTGCATTACCGGCATGCTCGCCTGCTGCTGCTGCTGTTCGTACAAACAAACCTGCACCTATAATAGCGCCTATCCCCAGGGCGACAAGCGACCAGGCAGTAAGCGTCTTTTTTAATCCTTTTTCAGAACCATCAGCATCAATAAGAAGCTGATTGATTGATTTTTTTCTGCCGAATAATGACATGGGGGTTGTTTTTGTGATTATTGCCAAAAATAGAGAAGTTTTTGGGTTGGGAAGTCAAATATATTTTATCATTCTTCGTTAATTCGGTAAATTTGCCCCGAAGGGGTTCCTTCGGAGCTCAAATCAACAGAAACAGGCTGTGCTGAAGTACTTATTTCGTATCCTATTTTTTGCAGCACTCCTGCAAAGAGGTTTTTGCTTTGCCCAGCCGGTTGCTTCGCCCGACCTGAAATGCCTTGCTGTTGCCACAAACGGAGATGTGACGCTGACCTGGGTAACACCTTCTGGTCCTGGAGGATTTATTGATTATAAGATTTTCTCTTCTACTGTTCAGTCGGGGCCTTACACACTTGTTGCCACCATTAATACCTATGCGCAAACCTCCTACACACACGTTGGTGCCAACGCAAACACAAATAGGATCTATTACCTCATCCAAACCGATTACAATCCCGGCCCGATCATAGCTGCTCCGAAAGATACTTTTTCAACTGTTCATTTGGTAGTTACAAATCCAGGTACAGGAACAGCTATTTTAAACTGGAACAAAATTTCTCTGCAGACTATTCCTACTTCTACCGGATGGTATAAAATTTACAGGGAGTATCCGGCAGGAATCTGGACCTTGCGTGACAGCACTAAAAATTTATTATACAACGATATCATTGACATCTGCAATGATTCGCTTCATTATCGCATTGAAATTTCTGACAATACCGGATGCACTTCTGTTTCGAACAATGGAGGAGGGAAATTCAAAGACCTGACACCGCCCACCATGTCGCCCATTGATACGGTGAGCGTAAACTATACCATAAGCCCCGGCCGGGCAACTATAAGCTGGACTGCTTCCCCATCCAAAGATGCAGACTCAATAATAATTTACAAGGGACCTACTATAAACGGAGCCTGGTTTCGCATTGCAGCAGTTAAAGCACCAACCACATTTTACCAATACAATCTTTCCAAGGCAGATTCGATTTCAGAAAACTACAGCATTGCATTTAAAGATTCCTGCGGAAATATTTCTCCGATCGGAACAGCTCACAAAACAATATTTCTTTCCGCTACTTTTGACATATGTGCCTCAACTGCTTCTCTACAATGGAACAAATATGTGAACTGGGCGGTGCCCGTAAGCAAATATGAGATATGGAAGAGTGTGAACCTGGCTCCTTACACGCTCGTTGCAAATACCATTCCAAGCGATACAGATTACGTAGACAATGGATTGACACTCGGAACCGATTATTGTTATATCATTCGCGCCACGAACGGAACTAAAACTTCTTCTTCCAACAAAGTCTGCTTCACACCCAATGTAACGCAACCCCCGCTATATACCTACAACCGTTTTGCCACCGTTATCTCTGAACATGCCATTCTTGTCAAAGCGCATGTGGACCAGGCGCAGAGCGTAAAATATTACACACTTGAAAAAGCCACGGCCGGCGGTAGTTTTACACTAATCCCTGCTGCTACGCAAATAGCTGTTGGAGGAACCGTCACATATACGGATAAGGCTGTCACCGCATCAGCATACAGTTATATATACCGATGGAACGCGATGGATTCATGCGCACATGTGATCGTGAGGTCCAACCCGGACACCACCATGCTTTTAACAACGGCCATTGCACCCAACCTGGGCATCACGCTTACCTGGAACAGCTACGGTGATTTTTTGGCTAATGTAAAACGATATGATATCTACCGCTCGGTGGACGGGGTATGGAACTTGTCACCTATTACCAGCGTGACCCCAACCGGGAGTACAGAAACTTATGTGGATGACGTTTCTGCATTCTTCAGCACCAGCAAGGGCATCTTTGCCTATTATGTTGTTGCGATTGAGGGCATCGGAAACACGTTTAGTTTCAAGGACACCAGCGTATCAAATATTTCCAGTGTGTTTGAATACCCAAAATATTATGTGCCGAACGCTTTTACTCCCAACGGTGACAATACAAACGATGTATTTATTCCCATCATAGGATTTATTGAAGCGAGTGATTATAGCATGACCATTTTTGACAACACAGGTACACCCTGTTTTGAAACGCACGACCCTCTGGAAGGCTGGGATGGAAAAAAGAAAGGACACAATTGCATGGAGAACGTATATATGTACCTCATCCAATGCAAAGCATCTAACGGGGATGATTCGAAGATCTACGGGACTCTTACTTTATTTCGATAATTTCAAACTATA
>JAHEYK010000154.1 GCA_023251625.1 Bacteroidota bacterium | reverse complement strand
TTGTGAGCAGACACTTATTTGGAAAGTGAAACTGTTTTCCTCAGCTCAACAGGAAATTTTTTCCTGTAAAACCACTTCCCTACTTTCATATCTCCCTTCAGCGAAAGTGCCGCGCTTTTAGAAGAAATCATAGGCAGGACTTTAGCGATATCTCCCAGTCCGAGTTTTGAAAAATCAGATTTGATATGAAAGGTGGACGTATGCTCTCCCTTCGCTTTTATTTTTGTCCGCTTGTTCAGTTTTACATAGCCCGCATCAATATCACCAATGCTTGCCTTGAAGCTGGAACGGAATACGCTTACGCCAACAGAATTTGGGTTATTTATCTTCATGTCAAAATCAAATTCAACTCCCTCTTTCGACATGCTGATAAGTTTGACATTGCTTACTCCGCCTATTGTTACCGGCTGGATTTCCTTGCATGAGAAAAATACAGAACAAAGAATCAGCAGACAAGAACCCAGAAATATTTTTTTCATAATTAATTTTTTATAAATCAAAAGTAGGAAAATAGAACTGAGAGTACTGAAAATTATTTTGTAACGGTAATGGCGTCAGTTGTAATTGTGTTGCTGGCATTTCCTGCTCTGTCCTTAATATATAAGGAATACGTAACAGGCTGTGAAGCGGAATTATCCGTAATGGCAGTATTCTTAATTATTGCGTTTAGATTTCCTTTGATATGAATGGAAGCGCCATCGGGTGCAAGCTGTGAAATACGATAATTATATGTAACCGAATTTCTGGAATCTGTAATAAAAAGATTAACAGCATTTGCATCATTCTCTCCAAGGTCTCCGTCTAAATCATCGTAAGAGAAAGTGATGGTGATAGAATTTACATATTCAACCGCTGTAGAAGGAGAAATACTTACAAATCCAATCTGCGGAGTGGTTGTGGATTCGTTCTTGTCTTTTTTGCAAGACGAAATAAAACAGCAAACAGTAAAGAGCAAACAGCAAACAGCAATAAATTTTATTTTAAAAATTGTAAATTGTAAATTGTAAATTGTAAAGTTTTTCATGGTTTTACAAAAAATGACCAATAGGTTTTATAGGGAAAAACAAGATTGGTGGTTGGCAGTTCTGTATCCTGCGCATGGTCGCCATCGTTTATGTAATAGCGCATAAAGAGTGTGTCAGAATTGGGAAGCGTGGCGGTATTAATCTGGAGAATATGCAGCTCTAGATTCGGATTGATATAGATGTAGTTTGCCGTATAGCTCAGCGCGGCAGAAAAATCATCAGCCTTGGTAGATATTTTCAGTTTGTTCACCTGCATGTTCTGGCAGGTGGTGCTGTCATCGCTCGTCTGAAAGGCAAGTACGAGCGTAGTATTATTCGGAACGTAAAACGGATTGTAATAAATGCTGTCCATTCTGTTTGTATCCGCTCCATAGTTTTTTGTATAGGTCGGATCTGTGGCGTAGTAATAAAGGATTTTCGGGGAAGTGTTCGGATAGGCAGGCACATTTCCGAACATATCTTTTGCTCCTGCATTTATCCAATTCGCAATGTTGTTAATATAATTTTGCTCAAGAGGCACTCCGATAATGTCTTGCGGCATGCGGTCGCATGCGGCTGCGCTTGTATCTGCATAATAGCAAGTAGTGAGGCGCGCATACAAAGCAGATTTAGAAGTATTATATGGAACCACCCTGAATGTATACGCAGTATCCCAGCTGTTTTTTTTGATGCGGTGATAAACCAGCGTTGCATAAGATGATTCAACCGTTCTGTAATCCGGCTCAAAATGCCCGTCATGGCAGCCGGCTTTTGCACAGCGCGGGAACAAAATATTTTTGTGTATTCCTACAATAGAATTAGGATCGGGAGGAGCTGCCGGAGCGGTAGTTCCGTAATTCACATCATCATACGGATTATGCGGCAGCGGTTTGTCTTTTTTGCAGCTGTTCACAACGATAAAAAATACAAATGCCAGAAAAGAAAAAAGCAGAATATATTTTTTGTTCATTCTCATTTTACATTTTTCTTATACAAATGCCTGTGCAAGCGGGCTTCCCATGTTTCCTGTGTACTGTGAAGGAATATCAGGATAAAATCCAAGTATGTCTGCAATAGTAGGAGCAACATCAATACTTTCTCCGCTGACAGAAGTGATAAGCTGGTTCTGCTTCACTACTGCGGGAGGACCGAGCACCAAGCAGAAAATTTCTCTCGACATCTGTTCGCCTGTGTGGTCAACTGCATAACGCCCGTAGGCATCCATCACGGTATTTGACGAAGCATTTCTTCCGTGCTCAGGGCAGGCAATCAAAATGGTATCGTTCGCTAATCCGGGTGTGCTTTGAATCGTATTCCACAGATGGGCGAGGGCATAATCGGCTTTGCGCAGGTTGTCGCAGTAATTTGTAAAATTGAAATGACAGACATCCACTCCCTGCATGTTCACTACAAGCAACTCAGGCTTGAACTGCTGAAGAATTTTTTCTGCTATGAAAAGATTATTCATGTCATTATTCATCACAGATGCGCCCACTCCCCAGGGATCAGCATATAACCCGGCAACTGCATCATTAAAAGAAGAACTGATATATGTTTCAAGCGAGGAGCGGTCAATATCTGAATTCACAATTCCTGCATCACCGCCTGCATACGAATGTCCAAAGTTTTTATCCAGTATAGAGCGGATTCCGGCTACGGCAGCTTTTTCAGCAGTTGTAAAAACTTTGGGATTGCCGAGCACATTATATCCTGTCTGGCTCAGCAATGTTGCAGGCTGAATATAATTTGCACCGTACAAAGCACCGTAATTTGAATCGGAAGAAAAATTAAGTGCAGGATACGGCCCGAGCGAATCGGAAATCCACCATGCATTGAGCGCAGACATTGTTGGGGTGTTATGCTTGCGGTAAAATTCAAAAATAGTCGGTGAGGTCGGGGGAAGATTTATGTTCAGGTCATTTGAATTATAAACCCCTGTGATTGCAGTGTGATGTCCGCTCACATGCCCCGTAGGCCCGTTATTATACCTGAATTCTTTAAAAAGTGTTCCGTAATTCTGGAGCGCAAGACCAGCTGGCAAGGGAAGAGGTGACATTCCCGGAGCAATGTCGGGAGTAATCGGTGCGCTGCCGTTCAATGTCCATCGCATCATATTTCCGTCAGCCATCTGCACTGATTCAAGCTGGCGCACTCCGCCTGCAAACAAACAAAACACCACGTGATTTGCTTTGCGCGCGCGTGTTGCCGCAAACAATCTTCCCGAAGGAAGAATTGTAGGAGCAAGAAAAGCTCCGGCAGAAGCAATCGCTGTCTTTTTGAGGAACTCTCTGCGGGTTACATTATGATCGCTGCACATGTTTTTTCTTTTTTAATAGTAGCGGTATTCATCCGAAGTCATGAAAGAATAATAAACCAGTTCCGGTGTTATGTTTGAGGTGGTATTGATATAATTCACCACCTGCCATTTTTCAAATTCATTCGGGTCGCGGTTATAAAACTTGCGGTAAGTCGCCTGCACAAATGCGGGAACATCTGACATCATGCTTGCCTGTGTTGGAATAATCACTCCGGGTTTATTCAGGAAATTGCGGATGATTAAATCTTCAATAAATTTTTTATCTCCGAATGCAAGGTAGCAGAGCGATAAATCTGTCAAATCGCTTGCGCTTATTGTTGTGCCGAACAAATCAGAATAGGCAATGGAAATAAATTCGATAGTGCTTTTTACATTCGGCTTGCTTATGCCCGGCTGTGAAACGTTTACATCGTTGACGCCATATACATAGTTCGTATCTTTTTTGCACGAAGTGAAAACCGCGAGCGAAAAAAACAATGTGCAGTAAAAAAACTTTTTCATTTTATATGCCGATATATTCATCTGTTGATAAAATATCTTTTTGCAGCTGCTTATAGTTGAGCGAGGTTTTATAGCTCGCTGTCCTGTCAGACATTTCTACCGATGTGGGTTCACGGAACAGATAACGCGAGTATAAATCACGCACCTGCCCTTCAAAATAATTATTGCATCCGAAGAAAATAGTTATGAAATCATCTTTATTGTAGCCGGTCTGCAGGAAAGCAACATCTTCAAAGCCGTCCACCATGTTTTTGCAATGCGTAAGCTCATCGTCTGTC
>JAHEYK010000153.1 GCA_023251625.1 Bacteroidota bacterium | reverse complement strand
ATAGTGGGAGCGCTGTCCGGGCCAATGCGCGGTTTGGCTGCTGTTCTTGCGGGCAACATGAGAAATCTGGTCGTGGTACTTAATAAAATAAAGGATAAGAAATAATAAATTAAAATGTAATTAAAAAATATGACAAAAGATGACATTATCGCGCATATAGAGAAGATGACGGTTCTGGAGCTTTCGGAGCTGGTGAAGGCAATTGAGGAAAAATTCGGCGTATCAGCGGCCATGCCCATGATGATGGGGGCAATGCCTGCTGCTGGCGGCGATGAGGCAGAGAAGAAAGAGGAGAAAACATCCTTTACCGTTGAATTGACGAGCGCCGGAGGCCAGAAGATCCAGGTGATTAAGGCCCTCCGCGAAGTAACCTCTCTGGGCCTGAAAGAAGCAAAGGATCTTGCGGACGGGGCACCCAAGGCGGTAAAAGAAGGTGTTTCCAAGGAAGAGGCGGAAGAGATGAAGAAAAAGCTGGAAGAAGCGGGTGCGACAGTCACGATAAAATAGGTTTTAGGTTGTTAGGGATTAGGTTTTTAGGAATATATCACGCATCTTTAGAACTGATTCTAAGACCTAATATCCCAAGAACCTAACCGCCTAAAAACCTAGAGATGGATCAGATTCTTGAAAAAATCTTTGAATCAGTCCCGAAAGTCCGTATCCTCCGGCTTTTTATGCATAATCCAGAAGAATTCTATCTGCTTCAGGATATTGCCAAGCGGACACAAGTGCGGATTCCGGCAGCAAGGAAAGAGCTCGGCAAACTCATAGCCGCAGGGGTTGTAAAGCAGAAGACGGCAAAAATTGCCCTGCCAAGGAAGCGCAAAATAATCTACAAAAAGGAAAAGGTATTTCAGGTCAATGCGGATTTCCCCTTGCTTTCCGAGTTGCGCGATCTGGTGGTGAAATCGTCGGTTGCTTCACGGAAGAATATTCTGCGCCAGATCAAAGGGATTGGCCGCGTGAAACTCGCAGTGCTCTCCGGAGTATTTATCAACAGCGATACTGCGCGGACAGACCTTCTTATTGTCGGTGATGATATTAAGAAAGGCCGTCTGGAAAGTTTCCTTGCCCGCACCGAATCAGAACTGGGGAAATCAGTCCAGCACACGCTTATGGACACAGAGGAGTTCAGATATCGGCTTGATATGTATGATCGGTTCCTGCGTGATATTTTGGAATACCCTCATGAGAAATTGATTAACCGGCTGGATATATAGCGTCATTAAATAAAAAATCTCCCGACAGTTCGGGAGATTTTTGATTTTCCTGCTGTTTTATAGTACTATTGGAGAGTTGGGGCAGGCGCAGGGCGACTAGCTCAATGGTAGAGCGTTGCATTCACATTGCAAAGGTTGAAGGTTCGATCCCTTCGTCGCCCATGTGTAAAACATGAAACTGTCCTATATAAAGAACGCTTGTCCGTTATGACTTATATAATTATATCGGACAGTTTCATGTTTTACAAAATTATATCTCTAAATTGATTGCTAAATATAGTTTTTTGCAAGTCATATCTGTTGTTTCACGTTTTACATCTTAATGCCCTCTGTAAAAAGAAAATTTGGTGATCTTGGGGAGAAAATGGCTGAAGAATATTTAATAAAGAAGGGATACAGGGTTATTGAAAAGAATTATCAGAAGCCATGGGGCGAGATTGACCTTATCACGAAGAAAGACAATGTAATAATATTTTTTGAAGTAAAAACCAGAGACAAGAAAAACGTGGAACACTATTCTGCAGAGTCCGCGGTCAACAAGGATAAAATCAGAAAACTCCAGAAGATATGCGAGAACTACCTTTTAGAGAGAAGATGTCCATTGAATCAACTATGGCAGATTGATGTTATAGCTATCGCTATTGATAAAGGAACGATGAAAGCAGAAGTAAATCATATTGAAAACGCTGTTTGGGAAAGGCCATATTAGTTTTTTAAAATAAAGGGCATTGACCCTTTGTCGCCAGCGCTCGTTCGGAAAAGAAAACCGATGTTTTCTTTTCTCTCGCTCGCTTGGCAATAGAAAATTCAAAGTGTTTCATGTGTTTCGTTTCATTGAGTTTCACCACATTTGACCATATATGATTATGATATTGACTATTTTGATATGAATAATGCTACACTTGCTATACAGCATGCTAGATAGTAGACTTGCAGTATGAACTATAGCTTGCGGCAGATTATCGGTGTGATTTTGTGGTGGACCGAAGGAACAAAATCCCGAAAAGATAAACGTTGGACAAATACATGGAATTATACAGTGGATCTGACTAATACAAATCCGGACATAATAAGATTATTTCTGGAGTTTCTTAGAAGAGACATCGGTATAGATGAGCCAAGGCTGAAGTTACAGTTGCAGATACATGAAGGCGACAATCAGGAAGATTTAGAGGCATACTGGGCCCGGGTAACTCAGATCCCCTTTGATCGTTTTACAAAAACAATAGTCAGGCCAAGAGGAAATAAGATAGGCAAAAGTATGGGTACATGCAAAATAAGATATTGCGACAAAGAGACGTATATGAAAATTCACTTTCTTCTCAAGAAGATATTGGAGTTATATGATGAAGTGGAGTTATAAAATGGTGTAGAAAACGGGGTATAGTGTAATGGTAGCACGAGTCCTTTGGGAGGATTTAGTCCCAGTTCGAATCTGGGTACCCCGAAAAGAGATAGTAAATCTGCGGGTATCGTATAGTGGTAATACCCCAGTTTTCCAAACTGGCGCCGGGAGTTCGATTCTCCCTACCCGCTTTTATAATCAAAAATCCGCCGGAAGGCGGATTTTTGATTATCTTGAAAGATAGCTACAGTTTTACTTTACCGCTTCTTTCAGGGCTTTTCCTGCGCGGAATTTCGGGGTGACTGTTGCCGCAATGCTTATCTTAGCACCGGTCCGCGGGTTAACTCCCATGCGCGCTGCGCGTTTTTTTGCCAAAAATGCGCCGAATCCCGCGATAGTAACTTCCTCGCCTTTCCCGAGTGACTGCATAATGGTGTCAAAAACCGTGTCAACCGCGTCTTCAGCCATTTTTTTGGTGCCGCCGAGCTTCATGCTAACGGCCTCCACTAATGCCATTTTGTTCATATGGTTCAAGAAAAAGAATTTGTCATGATCTCGACCTTTGGCAACAAATTAACAGATGAATCTAAACCCAATGAAATGCTATCATGGATAGGATTTATTGTGAATGGGCGGGCATGCGCTTGTGTATAAGTGGCGTCTTGTTGTCAGATATGAAAGATTGTATAATTATGTTGAATTACCTGCTGCTAAATTAAGAGTACTATGAATAAAAATATTATCGTATCTCTTGGCATTTTCCTTGCGGGCGCGGCACTTGGTTTTGGCATCGGGCGCATCGGGTCCGGGGGCCGATTCGGCGAACTTCAGAAACTTCAGGCGCAGGTTGAGCAGGCAAAGAAGTTTTTCCCCCAGACCCCTGCCGATATACGCACAATCAGCGGAACAATAAAGAACGTTTCCGGGCGTACGGTTACTCTTGAGATTGAGTCGCCCAATCCGTTTGAGGATATTCCTAAAACCCGGATGGTTACGATCAGTGCCAGCACGAAGATCATCCTCCAGAAGCAGAAAGATCCGGCGGTACTCCAAAGAGAACTCGCGGTATTTGATGCGAGCGTGAAGACGCTTGCAACAAAGCCCGGGACGCCTTCTCCGATGTTTCCCAGTCCGTTTCAGGAAACGAGCGGCGTGGCTTCCGACTTGAAGCCGGGACAGTCCGTGACGATTACTGCGGATCAGAATATAAGAGATGCCGAGGCGTTTGAGGCGCGCGAGATGCGGCTTACCCCTCTGCCTGCGGCTCCTGCGCCAGGTCTTCCTCTGTCGCCGATCAATAGATAACAGATGGAACATACTCCCCATAAAGAAAAAAAAGCCCCGCATCCGGCCCGGAGGAGATTCCTGCATGGGCTTGTATTTGCCGGGCTTTTTCTCCTGCTTTATTTCGGTCTTGGCGTCCAATTTCGGGCAGGCGGTACCGCAGGTCCGGTCAATGGGCAGGGAGGAGTCAGGTTTATCGGAAAATGGATAAGTCCTGTTCTCTCCGTGGTATTGACGGCAGATCCTGCTGTAGTGATGAGCGGATCATCTGCGGCACTCGCCGCGACAGTACCGGGTTC
>JAHEYK010000075.1 GCA_023251625.1 Bacteroidota bacterium | reverse complement strand
GAAGACGCTAAAAAACATCTTTCGGTATTGGCATCGGATGAGTACGAAGGGCGTGAGACAGGGCAAAAAGGACAGAAGATGGCTGCAAAATACATTGCACAAAGTTTCAAAAATATAGGGTTGAGATCTGTAACTGATACAAGCTACCTGCAAAAATTTCCGCTTACGATGACCACCCAGGAAGGGGCCACCCTGCAGATTGGCGATAAAAAAATTGAGTACCTGAAAGATTTTTATGTTCTTCGTTTTGCCAGTAACTTGAATCTGGACGTAAACAATATCCTGTTTTTGGGATATGGAATCTCCGACTCTCTCTATAATGATTATGCCAACACCGATGTGACCGGCAAAATACTCCTCGTGCTTGACGGAGAGCCCATGAGCAAAGATTCCGTTTCGTACATTACAGGTAAAAAAGAACTTTCAGATTGGCCAAGCTTCCGCAAGAAAAGTGAGTTCGCCCGAAAAAAAGGGGCCCTTGCTATTTTGGTTGTGGATGAGGACTTTTCCGGGAACCTGGAAGAGATCAAAAGCCGCCTCAAAACACCCACCCTCAAATTGGAAACTGCCGATGCCGGAAAAAAAGATGAAAAGAAAAAAATACCGCTGATCGGTATTTCTGAAAATATAGCGAACGGAATACTGGCAGCCAATAAAATGACCCTGGAGGATATCAAAAAAAAGATCCAAAGCACAAAGCAATCTGTATCTTTTGAAGTAAAAACCTCTTTTAACACAGATATAAAAAGTAAAGAAGAAAAAATAAGTTCAGAGAACGTTTTGGGAATGATCGAAGGCAGTGAGTTCAAAGACGAAGTTATTTTTGTTACCGCCCATTACGACCACTTGGGCGTGCGCGATGGAAAAGTATTCAACGGAGCCGATGATGATGGCTCCGGTACTACCGGTGTGCTGGAAATCGCCAACGCATTTGCAAAAGCCAAGTTGGCCGGGTTTGCCCCTAAACGCAGCCTGGTATTCATGACCGTTGCCGGGGAAGAAAAGGGGTTGTTAGGCTCTTCGTATTATACCGACCATCCTATTTTCCCGATTGCAAATACGGTTTGTGACCTGAACATTGACATGATCGGGCGTTTTGACGAAGACCATAAAAAAGACCCTGCGTATGTATACATCATCGGCTCCGATAAGATCAGCACGGAGCTGCACAAGATCAATGAGAGCAACAATTCAACCTACACGAAACTGAAACTCGAATACAAGTACAATGATCCGAACGATCCGAATCGTTTTTATTACCGCTCAGATCATTACAACTTTGCCGAAAAAGGAGTTCCTATTATTTTTTATTTCAACGGCACACATGAAGATTACCACCAGGAGACCGACGAGGTGTCCAAAATAAATTTCGATCTGCTTGCAAAACGTGCTCAGCTGGTTTTTTACACCGCCTGGGAAGTAGCGAACCAGAAAGACAGGATCATATCGGACGTACCTCAGGAGAAGCCGGAGAAAAAATAAATTCTCTGTGTTGTCGCTTGATTACCTGGCGAAGTAATGATTGTATATAAGTACCAGGCCGAAAATGATCAGAATAGTGCCGGTAATGTAGTTGACAATGGTCATAACGGTATCGGTGAGATAATTTTTGATCTTCGCTGCCAGGAACACTTTCGCCAGCTCTACGCACAGCACAGCCCCTAACACAATTGAAAAAAAGATCAGCATTTTTATGATAGAGTAATCCAGCGTCTTGCTAACGGCCGTCACGTTTCCCAGCCAAAGGAACCAAACGGTAGGATTAAAAAAATTCAGCAGAAATCCTTTGGTGATCATCAGCATCGGATGCGGGTGTTTATAATCTACATCTATCGTATCATCGGTTTTGGAGGTGTGTTTTTTACAATAGAACGCGCCAAAAACAATTAGGATGATGCCTCCTATGATGGCGGAAAAGGTTTGTGCTTTTTCGGAATGCAATATGCTTACAGCGCCAAAGTAAACGAGCAGGCAAATCAGGAAACAAAGTAATGAATCACTCAGTATCACGCCAAACGCAAGCAGCGAGCCCTGCTTATAGCCGTGCTTTATTCCGGTATTGATCAATGAAAAAAAGGCCGGGCCAAACGAAAAGGTCAGCAAAAAAATGATTATAAACCCCTGATAAATGAGTCCCAGCGTCATTTTATATTTTTCATCTTATCGTTAAGATATAATTGCCACTCTGCAAGATGCTTGTTTTTCATTACACGAGGAAATTTATTTTGCGCTCCCATTTTTCCTTTCTGCTCCATCCAGTCGTAAAAAAAGGAAGCAGGCAATATCTCTACGATCACATCTTTTAAGGCGGCAATGCGTTCTACGCGGTAATCGTCATTGAGGTTTTTGAGGTGTTCATCCAGTTTTTCTTTCAGCTGCTTTGCATCGGCTTTATCATCTGTGCCGATATACCATTTATGCGCAAAGAGAGAGCCGTAAGGGATCCCAACCACCGAAAATTCTTTGATGTCAATATTGAGATCTTTGCCCACAAGTTCGATGGCCCGGTTCATGTTATCCTGCGAAAGATGCTCTCCACACAAACTCAGGAAATGTTTTGTCCTGCCGGTGATAATGATTTCATGTTTCTCCACGGATGTGAATTTCACTGTATCTCCTATCAGATACCGCCATGCCCCCGAGCAGGTAGACATCAATAAGGCGTACTCCACCCCTTCCTGCACTTCTCCGATCGTAAGTGCTTCGGGATTTTCATTAAGATTTCCGTCACCGCTGAAATTTTTTTCGGTGAACGGAACGAATTCATAAAAGATACCGTTATCAAGCACCATCCGCATACCATTCCCATCCGGATTATCATCAAAGGCAATGAACCCTTCGCTGGCCAGATAGGTTTCCATATAAATGAGGGGGCGCGCAACTAATTTTTCAAAGCCATTTTTGTAGGGCGCCAATGAAACTCCTCCATGAACATAAATAGTAAGATTGGGCCAGATGTCGTGAATGGTTTTCACATTGTAATGCTCAATAACTTTTTCAAAAAGAATCGTCACCCATGCCGGAACACCGCAGATGGTGGAAAGGTCCCAGTTCTTTGCGTTCTGAACTATCTCTTCGAGCTTGGCGGTCCAGTCCCGCTCGCGCGAAATTCTTCTGCCGGGTTTATAAAAATGCTGGAACCAGAAGGGAAGATTACTTGCTGTAATACCGCTGAGATCTCCTTCAAAATATGTTCCATTGAAATTTAAGTGCGTGCTGCCCCCCAACATCAATATCCCTCTTTCAAAATGTTCTTTCGGCAGATTGTATTTCGACTGCGCCATGATCTGTTTCATGCTTGCCCTGCGTATGGCGCGTATCATATCCTTGGTCACAGGAATTTGTTTGCTAGATGCTTCAGAAGTGCCGGAACTGAGCGCAAAATATTTCACTTTGCCGGGCCAGCAGATGAATGGCTCTCCGTTCAAAGCACGATACCACCACCTGCGGAATATTTTGTTGTAATCATGCGTGGGGACTGCATTTTGAAATGCATTCACCAGGTCTTTTTCATTTAGCAGCTTGGAGAAATTGTACTGCTCACCAAATGCGGTATACTCGGCCCGCGAAAGAAGCCTGCGCAGCGTGCGCATCTGAATCCGCGACCCGTCTTTTGGTCGCCGGGGCATCACTTTGCCCAAGCCGATAGCCTGCTTCAATATACTTCCTAAAATTGCCATTATATCTCTTCAAAAGTAAGGAAATTATATCACTTATTCATCATTGCGAAAACTGATGCCCTGTTCAGGTTGAAGCAATCTCCTGAAAATAAAAAGCGGGACTCGCAATAACGTTCACATCAATGTCCAACTATCTTGCCTCTCACCTCGCTTACTTTTTTTGCAAGTGTGGCAATTTCAGCTTCGCTGATGTCGGATTTACTGGAAAGATTGTCGTAAACAGATTTTATAGCCTTAAAATCATCAATAACTGAACTAATGGATTTATCCTCTTTGAATTGTTCCAGCAGGCCGATGATCATATCGAGGTGATTTTTTTGCTCCCATATTTTTTTATAAAGTCCTTTGGATTTTTCATTTTTAGGAGAAGTGCCTAACGAGGTGAGGGTAGCGTATAATCCTTCGATCCAGCTTCCTGTAACGACCAAGGATGCAAGGCCTATTCGTTCGTTTGATTTCAATGTTTTGTCTACTTCGCTGTAAGAATTAAAAACAATTTTTTCCAGGCTGTCTTTGTTCGTACCGAATTTTTTATAAGTAACCAACGCCTTTTGATCGAATGCAAGTGGAATCCCCAAGTCATCGGCCAGTTTTTTTGCACATTTCAGGTAGCGGCCCATGTCATCGAATTTTTCGTACGTAATGCTGTAGGCAAGATCTCCTCCATAGATACCCAGATTGAGCGCTTTGGATGTGTTCGAAGAATAAGAAGAAAGATTGGATGTTGGATTAACAGCGTTTGTATTATAGGCCAAAGGCACTTCTGCATGCACGCGGAGGATATCGAAAGGGATCGGAATGTTTCCGATCAGTTTATCGTATTTGAATTGAGTAAGTTCATCGATCTTGGATGTATCAGCCGATTGCGCAGAAGAACTTGCGCTGTCCGGACCAGCTGCGGGTTGTTGTTCAGTTGTTGCATTACCGCAGGAAAATAAGAACGGAAGCAACAGGGTTAGGAGCCAGTAAGAAGAGAGGTTTTTGAACATAGAGAGGTTATGTTATGGTCTGAAGCAAATATATAGATAAAAAAATAGAGCGAAAACGGCACCCCTGTAAATTAGGCACAGGGCAATGTTGAAAAGGTTGAGGGAGTTGCGACTGTTCCTTAACCTCAATCTTACTCTTACAAATAATTGAACTTCTGATTTTTCTTAATGCTTCGCAACGTTTCGTAAATAAGCTTGATCACGCTGTCCACATCATTGCGGTGAACCGATTCAACGGTGGTATGCATGTAACGGAGCGGAAGGGATATCAATGCCGAAGCAATGCCGCTACCTGAAAACGCAAAGGCATCCGTATCTGTGCCGGTAGAACGCGAAGCCACTTCGCGCTGGAAAGGAATTTTATTTTTGTTCGCTGTATTTATGATCTGATCCAGCAGGTTGTTGTGTACGGCAGGCCCATAGGTAAGCGCAGGGCCTTTGCCACAAGCAATATCTCCGTGGCTCACTTTGTTCATCATGGGGGTGTGCGTGTCGTGTGTAACATCGGTGATGATGGCCGCAGCGGGTTTGATACGGCTTGCGATCATTCTTGCACCGTTCAGACCCACTTCTTCCTGCACCGAATTCACAATATACAATCCGAAAGGCAGCTTTGTTTTCTTTTCTTTGATCATGCGCGCCACCTGTGCGATCATGAAACCTCCCATGCGGTTATCCAGTGCGCGGCCTACGTAAAAGTTATCATTGAGAACCATAAACTCATCTTCATACGTAACCACACAGCCCACATGTACTCCGAGTTTTTCAAGTTCTTTATCCGATTTTACTCCGCAATCCAGAAAAAGGTTTTTGAGAGAAGGGTTTTCTTCTTTGCCGGGCTCCCGCACGTGAATGGCAGGCCAGCCAAACACCGCTTTTACAATTCCCTTCTTGGTATGAATATTTACGCGTTTACTCGGCGCTATCTGGTGATCGCTGCCCCCATTGCGCCTAAGGTAAATGAACCCTTCTTTCGTGATGTAGTGTACATACCATGAAATTTCATCAGCATGCGCCTCGATCACAATTTTATATTCCTCTTTGGGATTGATAATACCTACTGCCGTGCCGTAGGTATCTACAAAAGTTTCATCTACATATTGCTTGATATACTCTACCCACAACTGCTGTCCTGTTTTTGACCCATCAGGAAGTTTGCACTCAAAACCTGTAGGAGAAGGAATATTAATGTAGCTGCGTAAGAAATCGTGCGATTGTGGAGTGAGAACACTCGATGATTTGGATGCCATAAGTTATGATTTGTGAGCGAAGATAGAAAAAGTATTTCTCTGCGTACTGAAGAAAAAGAAGCGGGTATTACATGTCTAAAGGTTAGAATTATTGTGTTATAAAATAAAAAATGGAGTTGTTCTAGATCCTAACGCCTATTACAAGTATATCGTCAATCTGTTCCAATTCCCCTTTCCATTCTTCCATGGTCTTGTCAAGAATCTGTTTTTGCTCCGCCATGGTTTTATTCTGCATGGAAATAAGCAACTGTTTGAACTGGGAATATTTGAATTTTTTTCCTTTGGGCCCGCCAAACTGGTCGGCATAGCCGTCTGTAAAAATATAAATTGTGTCTCCTCTTACCAAGTCGATGGCATTATTCTTGAAATCATACATGCGGTCGCTGATAGCAACAGGCATTGGATCGGGGTCTATTTCTTCGATGGTGGCGGTATCTCTTTTTCGTATGATATACATGGAATTGTTGGCACCGGCAAACTGCAGCTTGCAGGAGGTGCCTCTCATCTCGAGCGAAACGATCCCGACATCCATTCCATCCTTTTGTTCGCCTGAAGTTCCTTTTTGTTTCAGTGCTGAGATAATCCCTCTTCGTACTTCGTTCAGGATCTCGTTCGGTTGTATAATTTCTTTTTCATTCACCGATTCGTTCAGCAGCGAGGTATTGATCATGCTCATGAAGGCCCCCGGCACTCCGTGCCCGGTGCAATCGGCTGCTGCAAGCAGGTACAAGGTCTTTTCGTTTTGCTGTACTTCGCTATACCAGAAAAAATCTCCACTCACAATATCGCGGGGCTGGAATAAAATAAAGGATTCCGGAAATGCTTTTTGGATACGCTCCGGGTCGGGCAGAATAGCACGTTGTATCCGTTCTGCGTAGTTGATGCTGTCTGTAATGTCCTTATTTTTTTCTTCAATGATCTCGTTCTGATGTTCGAGTTCCTCCTTTTGTTTCACTACTTCGGCCGTGCGTTCGGTTACTTTGTCTTCCAGTATCTTCTTTTCTTTGATCAGCGCCCGCTCGCGATACTGTATAAAAGAATAGATCCCGCCTCCCAGCACGATGATATAAATTACGTAAGCGGTGATGGTTCGGTACCAAGGCGGGTTGATGGTGAACTTAAAAGTGGCAGGCTCGCGGTTCCACACCCCGTTGGCACCGGCAGCAATTACTTTGAATAAATACGTGCCGGGAGAAAGTCCTGAAAAGGTCACCGAAGTTTCTTTCCGGTCGGGCGACCATTCTGCATCAGCCCCTTCGAGCATGTAACGGTATTTTACTTTTTGAGAGTTGCCGAGTGAAATAGCGGAGTAATCGAACGTTAAGTGATTATCGGCATACGACAACACCAGGGCTTGAGGAAGATTGAACCAGGGCAAAATGGAATCTACATCCTTTGTTTTCCAGTCAACCTCCTTGAAAAAAAGTTTTACGTTGGTGATATGTATCTGCGGGGAATTTTGATTTTGAATTTCGGCCGAAGGATTGAAGCGTGTAAGCCCTTTCACTGTTCCGATCCAGATATTCCCGTCCGCATCGCGGTACATGGCATTATCGTTGCACTCTACTCCCACAAATCCATCAGTTGCATTGTAATTGCGTACTTTGAGAATTCGCCCTTTATCATCAAAGGTTATTTTATCCATTCCTTTATCCGTACCTACTACCATTTCTTTCCCCGAATTACCGGTGGTTTTTTCATCCAGGAAAATGATGGCACGAACCGAATTCGAACTCAGCAGGCTGTCGTTCGCGATGAGGCGGATTTTCCTTTTATCATCTGTAAATACGTCAAAACGATAAAGGCCGCCATTGTTGGTTCCGATCCAGATATTGCCAAAAGGATCTTCGGCCAATGATTTAATTTCTTTATGAGTGAGCCCTTCCACTTCATCATAGGTTGTGATGGAGCCATCCCCTCCGTATTTTGCCAATCCACCTCCTGTGCCAAACCAAAGACTTCCATTCTTATCCTGAATGATGGCAAACACGCCTTTGTCGGAGATCTTCATGGTTTCCATGGATGTGCTGAGGAATTTTTGTCCGTCAAATTTGCTGATGCCCTCTTGCGTCCCCACCCAAACAATGCCGTTCTTGTCTACGAGAATACTGTACCCGCTGTTGTCAAGCAATCCTTGCGCCTCCGAAAAATTCTGAAATGATTTCCCGTTGTATTTGGAAACCCCTGCATCATTGAACACCCCCCAGATGTTATTGTTGTGCGAACTTTTTCCGGCAGAAACTGCGAGCATAGAATTTCCCGGCAGGCCGTCTTTCACGGTAAAGTTCTTAATATCCGGTTCTCCGGGTTTTTGGGGATGTGCTTTAGGTGATACGTTCACCTGCGCTAATCCCCCTCCGCTGGTTGCCAGCCAAAGATTCCCCAGAGAATCCTGGTCGATGCCCTGAACGCTGTTGCTGGGCAATCCGTCTTTTTCGGAGTAATGCGAGAACACATCTCCCATGAATTTGCACAGCCCGCTTCCGCTGGTGCCGATCCATACATTTTTTTCTTTGTCCTCAAAAATACAAAGCACCTGGTTGGCAGGCAGTCCTTCCTTGTCAGAAAAATTTTCAAAAACATCCTTTGAATTATAGGCGGCTGCATGACGGATCACGCCATTCTCGACCGAAGCAAACCAAAGTTCCTTTTTACTGGTGAGATAAATATCCCATATCTTTTTTGCGTTAAAGCCGTTGGCCTGGTTGAACGTAGTGACTTTTCTGGAGAGCAGATCAATCTTAAAATTAGAATTAGAATTTGCATTCTTAGCAGAGATCCGGAAAACACCTTCCTCAAGCGTGCCAAACCAAAGTGCGCCTTCGTTGTCTTCCTGAACAGATAGGATATAATCGCTGGGGATATCTCTTCCTCCCCGCAACTGGTCGATCTGGATCGTATCATTATGAATGGAAAGAACATTTATTCCCCCAAAAGTTGCCAGCCAGATATGTCCGTCCTTGTCTTTATGAATGCCAAAAACAGAATTGTTGCTAATGCCTTTACTTTCATCAATGACTTTGATCCTGAAAGAATCCACCTCAGCCCCAGCCCCCAAGCTACGCTCCCGACCTTCGCGTTTCGCTCGGTCGTCAGAGGAGAGGGGAGTAATTTCATTCAATCCTCCATCATCTGTTCCTGCCCACACGGTTCCATTTTCATCTTCGTACATGCATAGCACGGCTGTTCCTTTCAGTCCATTTTCTTTTCCGATCGTTGTGAATTTTAATCCGTCATAAACAATGATGCCTTCATCTTTTGTACCTGCCCATATCCTTCCTTGCCGATCCTGTAAAAGCGAACGTATGTTATCTCCTTTGAACCCGTCTTTTTTATTATATGTTTTGAAATTGATCCCGTCAAAACGGCAAAGCCCGCCTCCATCGGTACCCAGCCAGAGGTAGCCGCGGTTGTCCTGGATGATACAATAAATAGTTGCCTGCGGGAGGCCTTGTTCAAGAGAATAGTTCTGGAAATTGTTGCGTTGAGCGAGAATGCCAGTAGGCAGTAGACAATAAACAGTAAACAAGAAACAGCCAAAGAAATTTTTTTTCATTAACTTAATGTGAGTAGGCAAATGTAATCAAAACCTGTCTGACGGTGGGCAGGCAAAACCCCCTTAACAATGCTAATGATTTTAGATTGTTCGTTGCACCCAGAATGACAAAATCATTTTTTAATAAAAATAAACTGCCCTCCTTCATCGCCTGTATTTTTCACAGGTGCCAGCTTAGGGCTTTGCTCAGAATTATTGATAACCGGAATTTTTATTTTATTATACAATTGTCCGGCATCAAAATATTTATTTTCATTGTCGCCAAGAGTTTTCAAAAAGTAATACGCAAACACCGAGTGCCCGTCCTTGCCTCCGTCCATCACCGGCTCAACACCTCCGGAGGTCATTGCCTGGCGGGAAGATAACCCGTGAACTTCTTTGAAATATTTCTCCGATTCCTCAAATGGAACTGATACTGTTCCTCCCCTGAAAATATCTCCGCTGAAGCAGGCATCGGCAACAAGCAAGGTATGTTTTGATTTTATGCCGCCCAAATACGCCTGAAGGTCGGCATTGGAAATATAATTGGCAACTGAATTGGTCTTTGCGTCTACCGGCACCCAAAAACCTTTATTCAGTTCCTGCTTGAACTCTCCGTGGCCGGAATAATAAATGAACACATTGTCCTCAGGCTTCGCCACTTTTGCCAGCTGGTCAAACGCATCAATGATGGCTACGCGCGTTGCCTGTTCATCGTACATGACTTTGAAATCATCGAACTTATATTTTGATTTCAGCATAGCTTCGATGGCTTTCGCATCGGCTACTGCATTTTGCAGGGCAGGCCAGCTGCCGGAATATTTATTTACACCGATGATCAAGGCGTAATATCTTCCTATGATCATGTCTTTGGATTTGGAAACGTTCAGTCCTTTTAACGGATCTCCGCTGCCCCGGTACAAAGGTTTTTCCGGCATTTCTGCAGGGGCGGTGTTTTGCGCTATCATAATATCGGTGGTAGGAAGCGGCTCATTCATTTTTACTTCAAGCACGAGGTCATTCGCATTCGAATAAGCTCCCTCAAGATTCAGCCCGATATTTATTTTCGACTTTGTATATTCCTTGTTCGCGTAAAATTCTACGCTTATTTCCTTTTCTTCGCCTGCGTTAATAGAAGGAACAAATTCCGAAAGCTTGTTGACTGCCATTACGTTAGGAGGAAATACATAGTTCAATTTTACATTCTTCGCATTTCCGCTGGAAGTATTTTTCAGTTTCAATTTCAGCGTGATGGGAGCGCCTATTTCTGCCTTTCCTGTTGCAGAACTATACGCCTGGCTTGTCACCATCACATAACTATAGCTAACACCGCCACGGGTTTGAAAATTCACTTTTATCGGGGTAGGATTAAAGCTATTTCCTTCCTGTATGTCAACTGTAAATGTTCCCCCTGAAGTTTCAATCGTTGAATCCGTATAGATGGGAATAGAAACACTGGTATATTTATCCGCGTCCAGGTTTCCGATGAGCACTTCCTTTTCAAAGTTCAGTCCAACGATCATTTGATCCACCGAAACTTTAGCCACTACATTGTACGCTTGTCCTTTGCCTGAATTTTTCAGTGTGAATGTAATAACAGGCTTCTCCGGATTTTCAATAATGCCGTTACGGTTATCTTCTTTCATCGCCACATTCAGCGTGGAGAGTTTAGGCTCCCCTGCATCTTTCATGTATTTTTTCTTTCCGATCTTCAGGTTGCCTGTATCCCATATTTTTAAACTCATGTCCTTGCTGACGGAAACAAAAAGATTTCCTTTGTCGTTGAACGCAATTCCCATCACGTCTCCGTCATGCGCAGGGAATTCCTTCGCCACTTGTTTTGTTTCGATGCTCCAGATGATGATCTTTTTATCCGCGCCGGCTGCAGCCAAATACTGCACATCCGGGCTGATCGCAACCGAGTTCACCTGATTTTTGAAATTTGTTTCTGCGGCTTTCGTTCCTGCCGGCATCTCCCATAAAATAACCGTTCCGCCTGATCCTCCGCTTGCAATGTATTTTCCATCGGAGCTCCAGGTAAGAGCAGTCACTTCTTTAGATCCTGCATCGAACGAAGTTTTCATTTGTCCGGTAGCAGCGTCCCAAATTTTTATCGTATTGTCTGCCGAACCCGTAGCAACTAATTTTCCATCGGGACTGAATATAGCCGCGTTTACAGGTTTGGTATGCCCCCGCAGCGTAAATTGAGAACCACCTGTGACTCCGTCCCATATTTTGGCAGTGCCGTCTTTAGAGGAGCTAACCACATAATCATTGATCGGGTTGAAAGCAACGGAAGTAATATCAAGCGTATGTTCTTTGGTGAGAATTTTTTTGATCTTGGATTCTTTCGCGTCAAACACCAGAATTTTTCCATCTGCAGTGCCGGTTGCAAAATATTTTCCATTGGCGTTATAAGCAATGGCCGTTACGCTGGCAGAATGCCCAAAGACTTTTGTCTTTTCGCCTGACTTTACATCCCATATCTGGGCCCTTTTATCCGCGCCACCCGTTACAATACTGGTTCCTTCTCCATTAATGGCCACTGAAAGTATTTCTAAAGAGTGAGCAGCCTCCTTGTTTTTCAGCAGATCCTGGGCAAAAACCGAAGAGATAATTGCTGCGCTTAAAGCAAGGGTCAATGTTAATTTATAGGTCATGAAAAATGATTATTTAAGGAGGTGAAGTTACTAAAAAATATTATTACTTTCGCCCTTGTCACAATTCAATTAATACATGAATAATAAATTTTGGGGAGGTACGTTTGGATTCATTTTTTTTGCGAATGTGCTGTTCGCACAGACCTCTAACTTTAGCTATACACAAACCTGTTTTGGAAATCAAACAACGTTGGTTGCTTCTTCCACACTTCCGGATACATCCATTGCTTCCTGGAAATGGGATCTGGATGGAAACGGAACATATGAATCAACAGGAAAAACAGTTATTTCCCTTATCACTATCAATGATACCGTTGCCGTTAAGTTAAAGATCACTCCAAAATCAGGCTCTGCAGATTCTGTTACGAAGAATGTGATCATTGATCCGCTGCCTCAGGTAAATTTTTTCGCAAGCAATCTTTGCCAGGGGAAAACTGCTACCTACATCAGTCAGTCTATGATCGCTCCCGGAAACATTGCACAGTATAAATGGGACTTTGACAACAACGGAGTTGATGATGCGATCGGTGACACTACCACTTACATCTGCGGCCCTGCACAAACGTATGTGACAAAACTTACCTGTGTTTCAAATAAAGGTTGTGCAGCATTTGCTCAAAAAGTAACTACGGTTTATGCAAATCCTGTAGCGGCATTTACAACAGCTAATACATGCCTAGGAGATAACACCATGTTCACCAACACAAGCACCATCACAAACCCGGATCATTATCTCTGGGATTTTGGCGACAGCAAAGGAACTACTACAACAGGCAATGGTGATGCTCTTCATATTTTTGGGTCGGCCGATCTTTATAGTGTACAGATGATCGCTGTGTCGCAGGCAGGATGCCGGGATACTGTATCGGCACAAATCACTATCAACCCTCTTCCAACTGCTGCCTTGGTTTACGCTGCTGATTCATCCATCTTTGCCGGACAAACTGTGAACATTGCTGTTACAGGCGGCAGTTTTAGTTACGCATGGAGCACGGGCGATGCTACGGACAATATCACCGTTGCCCCCGAGACCAGCACAAATTACTCCTGCCATGTAGTAGACGTGAACGGATGTTTTGTGCACCTCATCGGAACAGTTACCGTAAAAGAAATTCCGGATACTGTTATTGTAAAATCAAATCTTCTTACTCCAAATGATGACAACATCAACGACAAACTGGTGATCGATGATATTGCGGCTTATTCTTCCTGCGACCTCATGATCTACAATGCGTGGAACGATGAAGTATATAGCATGAAAGGCTACAACAATGAATGGAAAGGCACTAACAGCACGGGAGCAAACCTTCCTGCCGGAGCTTATTATTACATCATAAAATGTGATGAGAAGCCCCTGCTGAAAGGAAATATAAATATTCTGAGATAAATTTTTGAAATGAAAAATAATATTCTTCTGGCTTTTGGCTTTGGACTTCTGGCTTCTGGCTTGTTAGCTCAGCAAATCCCACTTACAAACCAGTACACCATTAATAAATTCTCGCTTTCTCCTGCATATGCCGGAGCCAGCGGAGCATTTGAAGTGTTTGGCACCTACCGCAACGACTGGATGCATATTCCGGGAGCTCCTGAATCAAAAATTATTTCTGCCAACGGAATGATCTGCAAAAACACCGGGCTGGGTGGAAGCATCAGCAGCGTGGAAGCCGGAGTTTTCAGAAACCTGTCTGCCTCTTTAAGTTATGCCTATCACATGAAAATAGGTGCGAACCAAAATCTGAGTTTAGGCCTCGGGCTCGGAATGCTAGAAAGCCATGTAGATGTGACGAGTGCGAATGCACAGAATGATCCTATCGCACTCAACAATCAGAATATAAATTCACTCGTGCTCGATGGCAGTTTCGGAATTTTATACCGTTGTAAAAGTTTTAGCGCAGGAATTTCTATGCCGAGATTGTTCGGCAGCCCGGTAAAAAATGCCGATGGAAAAGTGGTTTATAACCTGGCTCCTCAGCAGGCGATCAATCTCGGATATAAATATGCGCTCAATGCTGACTGGTCTATAGATCCTGTTTTAAAATTGTCTCTCA
>JAHEYK010000074.1 GCA_023251625.1 Bacteroidota bacterium | reverse complement strand
CAAATACATCTTCTATATGATCGGCATGTTTGCGAAGTTCCCGAACACAATCGATCATATTCTTTCCGGCATTGACCTTGACCAGTTCTTTCTGCATGAGGCCTCCGGCCGTGTTCTCATCATATTTAAGAAGATCAACAATGTCGCTCGCCTGAGCAGCATCGTCCTTCTCCATTTCCCGCAATACCTCATCCTGAATTTTTTCAGGCAGCTCAGCTATTACATCTGCTGCCTCATCAGAGGGTAAATGATCCAGTTGATCGGCAATTTGCTCGGAAGTAAGTATGGCAAGAAAGCGCTCGCGCTTATCTTCTTCCATTTCAATAAGCGCATCGGCTGCTATTTTATCGTCCAGGAAATAATAAAGTTTCTTGCCCTCTTCGAGGTCCACCTCGTTGAGTATCTCTGCGATATCTGCAGAGTGCATTTTTTTAAATTGCTTCTCAAGCCACTTGATATCATTGGACCTGATAGCGGTAGAAACCTTGTCGAGAAATTTCTCTGTTACTTCGAATTGCATAAACCGTACGAATTACGAATCGCCACGAATATACGAATGATACTTTTTAGAGATGCAGGAAAGTTGAGAAAGGATACTAAAGACTTAGGTTGTATTCCAACCCCACAATGTACAGGTTCTGGGGGCCAACAACATTGTATTCGCGCTGAATGAGATAGTAGGCCGCAAAAGTACTTTTGTCGTTGATCTTGTATTCCGCACCCAGGGCATAACGGTCGCGGTGCCAGGTGTGATCTGATTCAATATTGCGCGGATCGTGAAGCTGATACCGGAACTCCACAGAAGCAAAGGGTGTGTATCTTTTATCAATATCCCATTTAACTCCGAACTTATTTCGGGAATACCATTCGGGATCACTGCCGTTTTCGCTCGTATAAATATCCCGTTCTTCTGCCTGCGTACGGTTTCGGTAAGATACCGCGAACTTTCCAAATTTGTGCTTCACAGTCAGATCAAGCATGAGGCGGTGCCGGAAGCTGAATGAATTGTCATCCATATATTTATTGATCCAGCGATATACCAGCGCTGCTTTAAAATTTTTCAACACTTTATATTCAATGCCCAGGTTTGTATAGAAAAGATTGAGCTTGGTAAAATTTTCTCTTACACGATACTCCTCGGTGAACAAGGCTGTAAATTTTTCGCTAATGCCCTTCTCAATATTCACGGTATTCCAGGAACCTGCATCCGGATAATCCTGAGCGAACAGGTTAGAACACGTCAGGCTGAATGAAAATAAAAAAAGATAAAGGGAGAATTTCATCCGAAAATTTCAGCGTTCTTAATTTTTATTGGTTTTAATAACGAAATCAGGCAGTTCTACAGTTTGATCACTATCTGTAATTTCCGTTGCCTGAACCACGGCCACATCCAGGTGATTGACCAAGTTTTTAGAATAAACATATACCTTGTAGTTTCCTTCTCTCAGGTAAGTAAATTCAAATGAACCGTTATAATCGGTATCCTGGCTTCGTCCTACTGAATTTGCATCTCCATAAATAATATACACTTTATGCGCGCCCAGGTAACCGGAGTCTTGCGGGACGGTGAGTGTTGAATTATAGTTCACCGTATAAACCTTCCCTTTTATACTTGAGCTACCCCCTTCACCAGGGCCCTTTTTACAGGATGAATTAAAAATCACTCCTGCAAGAAAGCAGGCGAGAACGATAAAATTTTTTTTCATGATGTTATTATTAATTAATTGAACAACGTGAGACATTAAACCGAAATATCATTTTTGCGTGTATCGTAATAGAAGATGCGTATAGTGGCCATATCACGCAGGAAATCAACTTTGGTGATACTAAAACGGTGAATATCCAGTCCGGTACGGTTGCGCAGGTCTTCCAGAAGTTTTTGATGATTCTCAGGTTTGATCATTTCGATATTCTCATACTGGATCGCTTTTCCCAATTCCTTTTTCATGAGTACATTTGTTTCGAGCAAGAATGTGAGCAGCAGAATGATCGAGTTTATCAGGGATAATTCATCCCATCCTCCTTTTGAGACAGCTGATATCATTCCAATTGCTATAGACAGAAAAAGATAGGTCATATCTTTTGTTGATACATCTTCCGTACGATAGCGCATAATGCCGAACACGGCAAAGAGGCCGAAGCCCGCGCCAACAGATATTTCTACTTTGCTGATCATGAACATAACAAGAAAAATGATGAGGTTGAAAATGAAAAAAGTAAAGAACATCTCGCGTGTCCTGTAGCTGGGATAATAGATCAGCCGGATCAGAATAAATACCGAGAGAAGATCAATACCCAAACGGATAAAAAATTTCAGCGAAAGGTGGTTAAATAGTTCCCATCCTCCTGACGTTGTGTCTTGTGCTGCCTGAAGTAAATACATATTGAGATGATTTAAAATTAAAAGTTATTAAGCTGCTGTTTGCGAAAGTTTTATACCTGCCATTTTATGAACAAACCTCACACGGGGTTTGAAGTTGTTTTTCTTTAGCATATCGAACAGATTATAAACTCCAAAACAATATTTGCTGATCCCCGATTCGCGAATGGCTGCCTGCCGTACCATACGGATAAATTCAGAAACCGACGAGGCTTTGTCGCGCTTTGCTTCAGCAATTACCATATCGGGGAAACTGGCTTCAGCCATACTGCCATCCTGAGTGGCCTTCATGAAATGCAGGTCTGTATCGATGGTAAGGCGCTCTTGTGAAAATTTATTTACAAATGTCATTCGGGAGTAGTTCACCCACATTTTAGGCTCAAATGCATCGGCACTAAACGAAGAAATTTCTTTCATAAAGTCTGCGGCCTTGCCTTCAATTTTGTGCCCGACCTCCTTCATCTTCACCCTGTTCTTAATGGTTCTTTCTTTACTGTTCTTAAACTTTATCTCGAAGAACGTAAGCCCCCCCGAATCAACATATCGCCTGAAACGGAATTTCCAGCGGTTCAACCTGCCCAGTTCATGATGTTTGAAAAGTTTAAAATCACTGGAATCATAGTAAAGTGACTCATAGCGGTGAAGGCGTTTACCGTCTATTTCAAGAAGCCGGTAGGTGGAGATCATCCCGTTCAATATCTTGGGAAGCAGTGAAGCAGAGAAAACATATTTTGAATCTACCCGCTCCATGAGTTTTACGCTGTCCATTTCTGGCAGTGTGATGGGCTCGAATTTCCGTACAACCTCCTGGAGTATTGTGTTCATTTCAGAACGTATAGGTATATTTCCGATCAGAGATCAGCAGATTAGTACCATCATATTCTTTCTTCTCCACTCTCAAACCTTTTGAATCATATATGTACACTGTCTTTTTAATGAGTTTTGCTGTTGCATCGAACTCCACTTCAAGGATCTTATCCCCTTTACTGTTATACGAATATTGTATTTTACGGATCAGCTTCTCACTGCCATCATATTCCAGGTCTTCAATTTTATTATTGTTACCATCATACTTGGAAATATGTTTAACATTTTTTTCCGGTTTAGGTTGGGTTTCAGCAGCGTCAAAAATTGTTTCTTCAATTTTATTACCTTTTGAATCATATTTGGTAGTGCCTTTGTGTTTTAGAGTGCCATCTTTGCGGTAGTTCTGAATTTCAATAATATTTGCGTCTTTATCATAGGCGGTATAAGAATCCTTACGGGTCACCTCCTTGCCATTCTCGGTTTCGGTTACCATTTCTGTGGCGGTTTTAATTCTATGGCTCTTAACCTCCTTTTTCTCTTTCTTGTTTTGGGAATACGCTGAAACATAAAAGAAAAGAAGGAAGAATAAACTCGGAATGAAAACTCTATTCATATAAACGTGTTATTTATTTATTGCGATCGTTAGTGTTCCTGTATCAACGGTTTGATCACCGGAAGTGATTGAAACCTCTTTAACAATTGCCTTTTGAGGTGCATTGGAATTGATGGGCGGACCCACCACAGCTGCTGAATCAGCAGAGTACACATACACTTTGTAGGAACCTTCCCGCAGGTATTTAAATTCAAAATTCCCGTTGTAATCCGTTTTAACATTATCATCGGGACTTAACGAGCCTCCATAAATAATATATACGGTTTGATTATAACCGGCATATTGAAAATTAAGCGTAGAGAAAATTTTATCATACTGCTTCACCCACACTTTTCCCTGAATAGTTGACGTACCTCCTGAACCCGGGTCCTTATTACAGGAAATATGCAAGGATAGGATCAAGGCCAAGCAAATGAATAGCGCAGCATGTTTCTTCATAGCTGTATTATTAATGCGCCAAAATTAGTTTTCCTTTTGAAACGAAACTATTGTTTATTTTAACTTCATAGAAATAAATTCCATCCTGAATATCTCCACAAAAAAGATGTATCTCGTTTTGATACATATAATATGAAGCGTCTGCTTTATGCCCCAACAGATCAAACATCGAGAACTGCACCTCTCCATTCACAAAAGGCGTCTTCAACTCAATAACCGTTGATACGGAAAAAGGATTGGGGAATACTTTACTAGCCACAAATGCATTTTGTTCGTTGATACCGCTTGTTGCCGATCCGTTTGCATTCAGGTGGTGTGCATATACATCAAAGTTAGTTCCGCTGCGGTAATCCTGCCAGGAATAGATACAACCACCCGCACTGTCAGTAACTGCATCAAAAGAAGTTTGACTGTTAGTTGCGTTGGCCACCACCACACCTCCTGCTGTCCAAAGCAGTGTTCCGGTTCCGCTCACACGCTGGCTTTTCACATCCCAGCTTCCGCAACACGAGTCTTGCCAGGTAAGAATGGCTCCACCTGCCCCATCGCTCACAACATTTGGGCTTATTTGTTTATAGATACCTGACCCAACCAAAATACCATCCGTTGCCCAGGCGATAGTTCCATTGGTGTTTATCTTTTGCGCATACACATCATATTCTCCATTGCGCTTATCCTGCCAGGTGATAATGGCACCATTTACCTTGTATGTAACGATATCAATTGCTTTTTGTGTGCTGTCATAACCGCACACCAGCACTCCGTTAACAGCCCATTGCATGGCTCCGGCCGCATTTACATACTGGGCATAGATATCATAATTCTTCAACGCTGAGTTACGCTTATCCTGCCATACGATATAAGCTCCGCCCTGACCATCACTTTTTAATTTTTCATAGCCCTGGGTGTTGGCAACGCTCACCACAAAAACTCCGCTTGCTGCCCATTGCACAACGCCTGCTGCATTGATGCGCTGTGCATATATATCATAATCCACATTATTACGCTTATCCTGCCATACAAGGAGCGCACCTCCTGCTCCATCCATTTGAATTTTAGGAGTACTTTGCGTGTGGGCTAAGGCACAAATAGACACTCCGCCTGTAGTCCACGTTTGTGCACCACTGCTGTTTATATGCTGGGCATAAATATCCCAGTTAGTAGCTGAGGATGAAGAATCTTCCCACACAATAATAGCACCCCCTGCTCCATCGCTCACCAGTTTAGGCCCCTTTTGTATACCTGCTTTGGAACAAACTGACACCCCATTGGTTGTCCATTTTATATTTCCTGTTGAATCAATTTTTTGAGCATATATATCTTGTACATATCCATTCCGGTAATCATTCCATGCAATAATGGCTCCTCCGTTTCCATCTTCGGTCATGGCAACAGACGATTGCTTGCTTGTATCCGTGCAAATGGGTATTCCGCTGGTTGGCCATTGGGCAACTCCGGCAGAGTTTAATCGTTGTGCATAGATATCGGTTCGAACTGTATCTGCACGGCCATCAGCCCAAACAATAATGGTTCCACCTTTGGTATCCGTACCCATGGTCAGGTTTTTCTGGTCATTCGCAACACCGGTACAAACGGGGGTATTAACAGAAGAACTGGAGTTCCATTGCGCAAAAGATGGAACCGTGCCAAGCGTCAAAAATGAAAGAATTAAACTTGTCTTCATAATTTTTAAAATAAAAATAATTTGCAATTCTGTATAGATACTGTAGAGATCCCGGCACTAAAAACAAACGATACAATGCGTTCAATTCAATGTTAACGCAAATTTAATATTAATTCAGGATTTTCCTAATTCAATGAGGGTAGAATAAGATACAGATGAAAAATCACAAAACATGCTTTTCGGCATGATAAGAAGAACGCACGAGCGGCCCACTTTCAACAAATAGGAAGCCCATGTTAAGTCCTATTTCTTTGTATTTAGCGAATTGGTCCGGGTGTACAAACTCAGCAACCGGCAAATGTTGTTTGGTGGGCTGCAGGTATTGCCCAAGTGTAAGCACATCTACCTTTACATTTCTAAGATCTGTCATCGTCTCGATTATTTCGTTCTCTGTTTCACCCAAACCAAGCATGATGCCCGATTTTGTTCTCAAGCCAAATTGTTTGGCCCTATTCAACACATCCAGACTTCTGTCAAATTTTGCCTGCACACGAACTTGCTTAGTAAGCCGCCTGACCGTTTCAAGGTTATGTGACAACACATCCGGCTTGGCAGCAAATACACGGTCCATGTTCTCAGTAATACCTTTAAAATCCGGAATGAGCGTTTCAAATTTTGTTTGAGGAGAAATTTGACGTACCGCTTGAATGGTTTCTACCCAAATGGCCGATCCTCCGTCTTCAAGATCATCTCTGTCAACAGAAGTAATGACACAATGCTTCACATTCATCAGCTTCACAGAATTGGCAACGCGTTCCGGTTCCTGCTTGTCTACAGCACCTGGCCGGCCGGTAGCTACTGCACAAAAGCCACAGGACCGTGTACACACATTTCCAAGGATCATAAATGTAGCGGTGCCTGCGCCCCAGCATTCTCCCATGTTAGGGCAGTTGCCGCTTTCACAAATGGTATGAAGCTTATGAGTATCTACCAACTTGCGTACATGAAGGTAATTTTCTCCTGTTGGCAGTTTCACTCTAAGCCAATCCGGTTTTTTGAAGCGGGGTTCCGCAATGATCTCAGCCACAGGAATAAATTTAGATGGAATAGTTCAGAACCATTTTTTTCCGATCATGACGTTCAGGTACAGGTTTAAAAAAACCTGATTATTTTGTGTGTTCGCCATCATAGGGATTGTTTTATAATATGCATCTACAACAAATCCTACCTCCAGCAGTTTTATATCATCATCCAGTGTTGAATGTTCGAAGCTTAACCCCATCTTGTAAAATATACCCGGAAAAAAATTCATCTCCGTAAAACCTGTGAAATAGCCTGCACTACCCACTATGTAAGCAGGTGTGTGCATGGGGTTGGATGGATCGTATTTTTCGGTCGTGATGTTTCCAAAAGTCGGATTGACAGGATCCTGATGCCAGATATTCACATAAATGGGTTTCGCAAAAGCGAGGCAGGCTCCTGCCATGGTTAGCAATCTCAGCTCCACACCTCTGCGGTCACTTTTACCGGTTATCACCTTATTATATCCTAATCCCGTGCGTGAAACTATGACATCAAATTGCTTTCCGTAATAATATCCCTTCGTTCCTATATCCGGAACCTGGATCTTGATCTCTTTCGGGTGGCTCAGCGTCACCAGTTCAAATTCAATCACACGCTTTTTATATCCGGTAACATGCTTGCATGTTCTGTAATTAAATCCCCATCCGGCCGAATGCATCAACACTCCAAATTCGCGTTCATGTCGGTACAGCAGTTGAACGTCATTGTTGGATTTGCTGTCTGATATATTCGCGTTGATATTTTCCTGGGCAAAAGCTCCTGCACCAAACCAACCAGTTACAGTAAAAAAAAGAAAAGTGATTATTGAATGGACTTGTCTCATCTGAAATTAGCAGAGCCAACAAAACAGCCCTAGACAAATGTACAAAAGCTGATGGATTAATAATACTTTTGCCCCTCAAATATCACCCTACATGAATACATCTGAAGTAGTTTACAAAGGGGAACTCCGTACAACTGCCATCCATCTCAAATCAGGACAGCAAATTGTTACCGATGCTCCCACCGACAACAATGGGAAAGGAGAGGCGTTTTCACCCACAGATCTGCTGGCTACATCACTCGGATGCTGCATGCTCACTGTGATGGGAATTGTAGCCAAACGACATACTATTAATATGGACGGCACTAAAGTGGAAGTATTAAAAGTAATGGGTGACAATCCAAGAAGGGTATCAGAGGTCCATATTGAAATGTACTTCCCGAAGAACAATTATTCAGAAAAGGAGAGAAATTTATTGGAGCATACCGCACTCGCCTGTCCTGTTGCAAAAAGCCTGCATCCGGATATAAAACAAAAAACCCGCTTCCATTACTGAAAGCGGGTAAGTATCTGATAATTAATGATTAAGCTTGCTTATGAGTATTCGATTTTGCATCCACTTTACCATATGCAGGGCAAAGCTCGTGGCTCTTACAAGATGAGAGAATGATAGCGAAAAGAGCAACGGTGGCGATGATGGCTAAGAATTTCTTCATATCTGTTTTGTTACTTATTTGGTTGTAGTTTTGAATCGTTTTAATAGAAATACGTGCGCGAAACCTCCAACTTGAGAGCAAATGTAGTGATTTCTTTGAAATGAGCAAAAATTATCATTTTGATTTTTATTAACAAGACACTATGAGTTGTTAGTTTTGCGCTTTATTACGGAAGCATGAATGAAAAGGTTTCAATAAATCCAACAATTAATCAATCGTGGAGAAAAGTTCTTGAAAAGGAGTTTCAAAGCGATTATTTTATGTTATTGAAGGAATTTTTAATTGAAGAACGCAAAAAATTCATTATTTACCCTCCGGCAGGTAAAATTTTTGCCTCATTTAACTACACGTCATTTGACGATGTAAAGGTTGTAATAATAGGCCAGGACCCTTATCATGGGCCTGGACAAGCAAATGGGCTATGTTTTTCTGTGGGCGATGGAATACCGCAGCCACCCTCTCTACAGAACATTTTTAAAGAACTACATTCTGATCTTGGAATTCCAATACCACAAACAGGAAATCTCGAACCATGGGCAAAACAGGGCGTGTTGCTCCTTAACGCAACATTAACCGTGAGAGCAAATCAGGCAGGCTCACATCAAAAACAAGGTTGGGAAAATTTTACGGATACCGCCATTAAAGCTCTGTCTGAAAAACGAAAAGGGCTCATTTTTCTTTTATGGGGAAAGTTTGCGCAGGCGAAAGAAATGCTGATAGACACATCAAAACATCATGTGCTTAAGGCCCCGCATCCTTCTCCGTTCTCAGTTCATTCCGGATTTTACGGATGCAAGCATTTCTCAAAGACAAATGAAATTCTTAGAAAAGAAAATTTAAGTGCGATCAACTGGGATATAAGCCAGACGGATTAAAGTCTGGTGGCAAAGTTAAGCCCGAACTTAAGGATCAGGTAAGCATTGCCCATCATTCCTGCAGGTGCACCCGGACGAACCCCTAATTCTGCTCCATACATTCCCAGCCAGGAAAATTTATCATTGGTACTCGATTTCCAACCTACCCTTAAACCGAAAGGAGATTTAGCAGTTTTTTCATCTACGCTGAATGGAGCGTATTGATCTTCCTGTTGGCTTCCATATCCCCTGTATGATACTAATATATCGCTGTAATGAATGGAGGTAGCAAAAAGCAAATCAGCGTATAATTCAGTGATTGCCGTACATTGCCTTTTTCCATACCCATCAACATTTATAACAACATCCGTTATGACCTGGCGTGAAAAGCCTAAAACTAAAGAGCTTGAACGCATATAAGTGCTTGTCCACTGGTTAAGTGTCATATCAGGTATAACAGTATCAGTTGGAAGGTAGTGAGCTGTATACTCAATATCTCCATTCTCACTGAAGATGGTAGAGTTTAAAACAGTGAAGCCGCCACGGATCCCGTAAAGATATAGTCTCTTGCAATCAGGTATTCTCAAGTAATAATGTGTCGTCGTGTTGCCATTGGAAGATGATTTCAAATGCACGTTTTCATTTACTGTTTTCAGGTTTGTTTTTAAAAAATAGGTTCCGATAATGCTATAATTAAGGTAGCCAAGTTGTTCATCGTCGGATAAAGCATGAGCTACAGAAGGATTACCATCTGTTGTGGTAAAGCGATCCAGATATGTTTTTCTGAAATCAACCAACAAGCTGAACCGATTCTTGAAATTATACTGCGCCATTCCGCCCCATCCCATATTCATATTCAGGTCCCAAAGATCAAAATAGAAAGGGGTAAGTTCCAGCAGAAGGTTTGCAGCCTTGTCCGGTTCGTTGCTTAGCATCTGGTATTTTAGGGTATTGTCTTTCTCTTTATCCTTATCTTTTTTTCCAGAGAATTGCGCCATGAGGTTTGATGAGAATACTGCATTCAAAAGGAAGATCAGGCATGCAATCAAAAGTGAAGATGTTCTTTTCATAGTATTGAAAGATAAAAATAGTTAGGATATTATGGGCAAGTCATATTACCAGTTACAGTCAGGCCTGAAGAAAGCGGAATATTGCAAAAGGTAGCTACTATATTCCCACCTACGATGTTTACATACACGCTTCCCGATTGAGCACCGTATTGATTGAACTGGGTCACTTCAAGGCAACATTCGCTGGCACTTGCAGAAGAACAATATGGACTGGTTGAGATCGTATAGACCTTATCTACGGTGGGTTTATTATTAAAAGTAATACGTATATCCGCATTGCTTCCATTTCCGGTGATCACATACTGTCCGCTGCTGGATGAACCTCCGGAATAAAGAGTCATGTTCTGAGAATTAAAATTCATCGTATTAGCGGTTGGTGTACAAGGAGGAATAACCGGCCCGCCAGAACCTCCTGCTCCGCAACGTTTACAAGGGCCGCCGCAATCAACATCTGTTTCTCCGTTGTTCATGATCTTGTCAAAACAAGTTTCGGTTACCACAACCTTGGTGCAGCTGTAATAAACGATCACTGTTGTTACTGCCGCAAAAAAGATTAGGGTGGAAATAAGATATTTTTTCATGAGTTCCTTTTTATATAATGATTTTACAAATTTAGCAATTTTAATAAAATGAAATATTTCTTGAAAAATTATTATTCCCCGTACATGTCCAAAGCTGCATCAATGTATTTGTACAGATCTACCGGATGCCCGGATACGTCTGAAAGCTCGCGTTTTCTGCCAAGCCGTACAATGATGATCTTCAGATCCGGGATCGCTACAATATATTGGCCGAGTACTCCACGTGCGTAAAAAATAACATGCTTTTTACCTGCTGCTGAATCTTTTGCCGCTATATAATCCGGAAGCAGCCACCAGGAGTATCCATAGCGGTCATTTTTTGCATTTAATTCCTGATCGAGTGCAGGTGCCGGCTGAAGTGATTCCAGTACATATTTTTCAGGAACGATCTGTTTACCATTCCACCTGCCACTGTCCAGATATAATTGCCCGAGGCGGGCAAAATCACGTGCATTGGAATTAAAACAACAATATGCTTTTTCATCTCCGTCTTTATGGTCCAGACTCCAGTAGGCATCATGCTCCGTTTCCAGGGGCTTCCATAATTTTTCCGAAGCATAATCACTGATGCTCATTCCTGTTGCTTTTTTCAGTACAAAACCGAGCAACTGTGTGTTTCCACTGAGGTACTGAAAATATTTTCCGGGTTCGTCTTGCACATCGTATTTAAAAATAAGTTTACGCAAGTCATCGCCATAATAAGCTTCTGCTGCAAAACCCAAAGGATTGGTATAGCTCTCGTCAAAATTAATACCGGAACTCATCGTGATCAAATGACGGACAGTCACCTTGCTTTTATTTCCCTCTTTGTATTCCGGTAAAAAATCTCCAACAGGTTCGTCTAAAGATTTTATTTTTCCTTCCTCAATAGCAATCCCGGTAAGTATGCTCACTAACGTTTTTGCCATGGAGAAAGCCCCCGTATGAGAAGTGTCACTATAGCCGCCCCAATATTCTTCATGGCGAAGTGAATCATCTTTAATGATCAAGTAAGCAATGGTCTTCATGTGTTCCATCTCCGGAAGATATTGAGACGGGATCTTTGACTGGTTATAATCTTTGCCCAGCTTCCAGCCTGTTGGAGTGCCTGATCTTACCACGTGATTCTCAAATATCTTGTATTCATCAATGTCGGCTGTTTTTCTTCCTTTCAGGTAGGTGTTTGCAATCCCTTTATAGAGGTATGTTTTTCCTGAAACCAGGATGAGGATATTCAGGGCTACGATGAGGATCAGCAGCCATTTAAAAAATGTTTTGACAATTTTGAAAAAAGATTCCATCGTTCAAAGTTAATAGATTCTTCGCAGGGCTAAGAACAGCAAAAGACTTTAGATTATTTCACATTCAAAAATATCAGCAAAATGTTTTTTGACCTTTTGTTTTACTTCAGCCATATTAAGATCTCTTCCCAGTTCTTTATTCATGGATGTGACGGCTTTATCATTGATGCCGCAAGGAATAATATTATTAAAATAACTAAGGTCGCTGTTCACATTAAAAGCAAAACCATGCATAGTTACCCAGCGGGATGTACGGACACCTAGCGCGCATATTTTTCTGGCCTTCAAAGGATTTTCCCAGTCGAGCCAAACGCCGGTTAGCCCTTCAATCCTTCCGGATGTTATTCCATACTCTTTGAGTGTAAGAATAATTGCTTCTTCAAGAAACCGTAAGTATTTATGTATATCGGTAAAAAAATTATCAAGATCCAAAATCGGGTAGCCTACAATCTGTCCGGGACCGTGATATGTGATGTCACCTCCTCGGTTTATTTTGTAGTAAGTTGCATTTTTGGTCTGAAGTTGCGATTCGTTCAACAATAAATTTTTTTCATCACCGCTTTTACCCAAGGTATACACGTGAGGATGCTCGCAGAAAAGAAAATAGTTAGGGGTCTGGAGTTGGGAGTCAGGGGGTAAATTCCTGTTTTGAGTCTTTTGAGAAATAATCTCCTGAAAAAGTTTTTCCTGGTAGTCCCAGCACTCTTTGTAGTCGATGAGGCCGAGGTCTTTTAAATGGACTTTTTGTTTCACCTCAACAAGTGTTATCTTTCCTAAGGTGTTGCTCATTTTTTCTGTGAGGTTGCTTGACCTACGGTCGCAAGCTATGCTTGTGCTCGCAATGACGGTTATATCTTAGAAAGTTCTCCTTTCAGCATATCGATCACTTTGACTTCGATGGGATCAACTCCTCTTTTATCGGCAAGAAAAACTGATACCCAGTCGCCGAGGTGAATAAAGTAGATGGCCTTTTCGATCTGTGATTTTCCTTTCGACCATATCTCTGTAATATGGGGAGTATATTTTCGGATCACCTGCTTGTTGATCTCAATGCGTGCGTTGTTTCGTTCAAACTCATCTTTGTCGCGGAAAATAACTACGGATACCCGTTCACTGCCGCTTGCCCATCCGACTAATTCATTATGGTTCATTTCGGGAATAACATGATGTCCGCAAAGCATTTTAGCATTCTCATTTATCTGCTGGCGGAAACGAATGGCAACTCCTTCAAAATACGTGGTGGCATATATCATAGGAGTTTTTCCGAAAAGTTTTTCAGTAACGTCTTTTGCCTCTGAAATAATAGTTTGTTTTTCAGCTTCAATTAACTCAATGGCGGATTTTAGCTGCGCTTTAAATTTATTACTGATGATCTCATTAAATCCGAGAATATAAAGCAGCTGAGTAAATGAATAGCCCAGACAAGCCCGCGGAGGATTGCCTCCGGGAATAGTGATCAGGTCTAATTTTTTCTTGCGGGCTATCTCTGCCACCTTTCCACCGGAAGTAATACAAACTACCTTTGCTTTTTTCTTGAAAGCAAGGTTCATTGCATTGAGCGTTTCTTCTGTATTCCCGCTATAGGATGAAATGATGACGAGCGTATTTTCATTAACAAATTTTGGAATAAAATATCCTTTACTGACCGTAATGGGTACCGTTGCTTCGAGTGCAACCAATTCACTTACGATCGTTCCTCCGATTCCGGAACCTCCCAGGCCGCTAATGAGCACATTGGAAATCTTTCTCTTAGTGGAAGTCAAGTGTGCCTTTTCGCCAATCGCAATTGCTTCACGCAGCTGGATGGGGAAATTTTCAATTAACGTTTTCATAGATAGTTAATGGGCGGCAAATATACGAAGATGGAATGGAATACAGGAGGGGTGGAAGAATGGAAGAATGGAAGAAATGAGTGTTATTCAATGCATAAAATAATCCACTTCCACTACTTTATTCTCATTATTGG
>JAHEYK010000073.1 GCA_023251625.1 Bacteroidota bacterium | reverse complement strand
GAGAAAAAAACAAATAAAACATACAGCCAATTAATTTTTGCCTGAATGAGAAAATAAGTCTCTGCGGTGATAGCAGCAGCACAAAGAGAAATAAAAATGTTAGAGTAAAGAAAAAAATCAAAAAGTATTTTAAGCCGCTTCATTTCAGTATCGCCCAGGCCCCCAAACCTGCTGCCAATCCAGCTCCGGCCCCTATAATAGAATGTATGAAATTTTTCTTGCGCGCCACTTTTACGTACCCCATCAGGTACGTATCGTATTGCAGATACTCTTTGTGCACTATCTTTTCTGTATTCACCTTAATGACCGGGATAAGCGTATGTAAAGGAATAACAGCCGCTGGGATGGGCGAGATCAAAACTGCATCGGCAAAAACAAGAGGCGAAACCGCACTCACAGCAAACCCAATAATGGCCGGCCATTTGTTCCTGTAATTTTTATCGGCTTCCTGTTCCCCCAGCATAAACATCCTTGCTTCTAAGATCGTAAGCACATTCCCGAGGGCTGAATCATGAAAATAGATTATGCGTTCCTGTCCGTCAGAGAACTTCAAAGAAAATACTTTGGACTTTTCTATTTCCTGTATCCGGGGTCGTCCCTTTACTTTTCCGGGGAAAAATTTTATCAGATGAGCTACCGTATCCACTACGTTTACCTCTCTCACCTCCCCATTCAAAAAGAAAATACTGTCCTTTTTAATCGTATCAGGGGAGGTTTGGGCATGCGTAAAAACTGCCACTAATAGGAAAATAGCTAAAAAGAGAGTATTTTTTATTAAAATCACTAAAAATTTCATGTTTTAAAGACGTGTAAAAATAGTAAAAGCATCCACTGATATAAAGAGATAAAAAAATTGTTCCTATGCTCATTGCCCGCATCTCATATCTTTTTTTAACTTTGCGCAACGATATGAAATTGGAAAGGGGGTCTTGACAAAGTCCCCCTTTTTGTTTCTAAAAAACGAACATAAACAATTTTTAAAATGGCTACTAAAACTGCAACCAAGGTGATAGACGCTTCAAATCTTATTGAATCGTTTTCTGAGTTCAAAGAAGTAAAGAATGTTGACCGCGTTACGCTCATCAGCATTCTTGAAGACGTGTTCCGCGGCATCATCCGTAAAAAATTCGGTTCGGATGAGAACTTTGACGTGATCGTGAACGACAAAGGCAAGCCCGAGATCTGGCATAACCGTCAGGTAGTGGATGATGAATTTGCAGAAGACAGTTTTGATTACGATCCTATTAAACATATTTCTCTGAAAGAAGCTCATAAGATCGACAAGGATTTCGGATTAGGCGAAGATGTGGCCCAGGAAGTAAAACTCGATGATTTTGGAAGACGCGCAATCCTGACCATCCGTCAGAACCTGATTGGAAGAGTTCTAGACCTGGAAAAAGATGCTGTATATAATAAGTACAAAGACCGTATAGGTGAGATCATCACCGGCGAAGTTTACCAGATATGGAAACGCGAAATGTTGGTGCTCGATGACGAAGGCAATGAACTGATCATGCCAAAGATCGAACAGATACCAAGCGATTTTTTCAAAAAAGGCGATACCATCCGCGCTGCCATTTTACGTGTGGATATGAAAAATAATAATCCGGTGATCGTTCTTTCAAGAACATCACCTGCCTTCTTAGAGCGCTTGTTCGAGCTGGAAGTTCCCGAAATTTTTGACGGCCTTATCACCATCAAGAAAATTGTTCGTGAACCCGGCGAACGCGCAAAAGTGGCCGTAGAAAGTTATGACGACCGTATCGATCCCGTAGGAGCCTGCGTGGGAATGAAAGGGTCACGTATCCACGGAATTGTGCGTGAATTGAAGAACGAAAACATTGACGTTATCAATTATACCTCCAACTCCACACTTTTCATCCAACGTGCACTTAGCCCTGCTAAGATCACTTCCATTAAACTGGATGAAGATAAAAAACGTGCTGAGGTTTATCTCAAGCCCGACCAGATCTCCCTGGCCATAGGAAAAGGCGGACATAACATTCGACTGGCCGGTAAACTTTCAGGATACGAGATCGATGTATTCCGCGATGTGGAAGAAGAAATAGAAGACGTTGAACTGGATGAATTTGCAGAAGACATTGAAGAGTGGATCATTGATGAGCTTAAGAAGATCGGCTGCGATACCGCGAAAGCAGTTCTTGAACTAAGCAATGAAGATCTGGTGAAACGCACCGAGCTCGAGGAAGAAACAGTGAACGAAGTGAAAAAAATATTAAGAGCAGAGTTTGAATAAAATAATTTGATTACACCGATAAGAATTAAGATTACACCGATGTGTTTATCGGTGTAATCCTCTAAAATCGGTGTAATCAAAACAAAAATTATGTCAGAAGCCATCATACATCGCCTCAGTAAAGTTGCCAAGGAGCTCAACATCAGCACCGCTACGATCGTTGAATTCCTGAAAGGGAAAGGGCATGCCATTGAAAGCAATCCGAATGCAAAAATTTCAGATGCGCAGTATAATTTATTGTCTGACGGCTTTCTCTCCGAGAAAAAAGACAAGGAGGAATCCAAGCGGATGCAGGAACTGAAAGAGAAAAAGAAAACGACCCTTGCCGAAGAAGAACAAACCGCATCTGTTTCTGAACGTACGATGCGCAGACGAGAAGAAGACGAGTTAGTGATCCGAAATGCAGGCGAAGAAGGTATTATTCGTGCTCCGAAGGATAGCCCTCAGTCGTTCAATATCAAAGAAGTAGGAAAGATAGATCTTGACTCTTTCTCGAAAAAGAAAAAAGAAGAAGCTCCTAAGGAAAAGGAAAAACCGGCAGCAGCTGAACTCAAAGAAGAGAAACACACTCCTGTCCCTGAGCCTGAGAAACACAAAACTACTTTTTCAAAACTGGAAGGTCCTACGGTGGTAGGGAAAATTGATCTTCCGGTTGAAAAAGAAGCGGAGAAAAATCAGGGATTTGACAAAAAGAAAAAGAAAAGAATTAAGAAACAAAAAGTTCAGTCGAACGAATATGCGCGCTTTGCAAGTGATGCAAGCAAATCATCCGATGCGTCAAAACCTATGCAGCATCAGCAACACCAGCAGCAAAGGCGCAGAGGCGGTGGCGGTGGAAGAGGCCGGACATCGGCTCCTCGTCCGGAACTTACACAAGGAGAGATTCAGTCGCAGATAAAACAAACGCTGTCTAAAATTGGCGGAACCGGAAAATCGCGTGCTGCCAAATACAGAAAACTGAAGCGCGATGCTTTCAGCGAAAAAATGGACCAGCAGGCACAACAGGATGAGGCAGAAAAGCAGATCCTGAAAGTGACCGAGTTCATTTCCGTCAGTCAGCTGGCAACCATGATGGAGATTCAGCCTACAGACATTATTTCTTTCTGCATGGGGCTCGGCATCTTTGTTTCTATCAACCAGCGCCTGGATGCCGAAACTATTTCCCTCATTTCAGAAGAGTTTGGATACCAGGTTCAGTTCATCAGCGTGGAAGCACTTGAAGATATACAAGAAGAAGAAGATACACCTGAAGATCTTTTAGCACGTCCTCCTATCGTTACCGTAATGGGTCACGTGGACCATGGTAAAACATCATTGCTGGATTATATCCGTAAAGCAAACGTAATTGCCGGCGAGGCCGGAGGGATCACCCAGCACATCGGTGCATATGGAGTGGTTCTGGAGACTGGAAAGAAAATCACTTTCCTCGACACTCCCGGTCACGAAGCGTTTACGGCAATGCGTGCCCGCGGTGCGCAGGTAACGGACGTTGCGATCATCGTGATCGCTGCAGATGATGGCATTAAACCTCAGACGGTGGAAGCGATCAATCACGCGCAGGCAGCAGGCGTTTCTATCGTTATCGCCATCAATAAAATTGACAGGCCCGGAGCAAATCCTGAAAAGATAAAAGAACAATTATCCCAAATGAACATCCTTGTGGAAGATTGGGGTGGTAAATATCAGTGCCAGGAAGTTTCAGCTAAGTCCGGAAAAAATATTGAGCTGCTGCTGGAAAAAGTCTTACTCGAAACAGAAGTAAAAGAATTAAAAGCAAATCCGAACAAGCACGCAGTTGGAACCGTAGTGGAATCTTCGCTTGATAAAGGAAGAGGATACCTGGCAACTCTTTTGGTGAAAGCCGGAACCCTCCACATGGGGGATGTCTTGATCGCCGGACCTTTCAGCGGCAAGATAAAAGCATTGTTCAACGAACGCGGAACGCCTATTGATGAAGCAGGCCCTTCTACCCCTGTTCAAATACTTGGATTAGATGGTGCCCCTCAGGCCGGTGATAAATTCCATGCCCTGGATGATGAACGCCAGGCAAAAGAAATTGCGAACAAGCGCCTGCAATTGCAGCGCGAGCAATCGCTGCGCACACGCAAACACATCACGCTGGATGAGATCGGAAGGCGTATTGCGATCGGCGACTTCCAGGAATTAAATATTATAGTGAAAGGTGACGTGGATGGATCGGTAGAAGCGCTTTCGGATTCTCTGTTGAAACTTTCGACTACAAAAATTCAGGTTCGTATCATTCATAAAGGAATCGGGCAGATCACAGAATCAGATGTTCTGCTTGCTTCAGCATCAAACGCCATTATTGTCTGCTTTAATGTGCGTCCTTCTGCATCAGCTAAGAAATTGGCTGAGCAGGAACAAATTGATATCCGCCTCTACTCTATTATCTACAACGCGATCAACGAAGTGAAAGATGCGATGGAGGGTATGTTGGCCCCCGAGTTTCAGGAAAAAATTACCTGCAATATTGAGGTGAAAGAAGTATTTAACATCACCAAGGTGGGAACGATTGCCGGCTGTATGATGCTGGATGGAAAAATTAACCGCCACACCAAGATACGCGTTATACGGAACGGAGTGGTCATTCATTCGGGTGCGCTTTCTTCATTAAAGCGTTTCAAAGACGATGTGAAAGAAGCTGTTTCCGGACAGGAATGCGGGCTCAGCATTGCCGATTTCAACGATGTTCAGGTAGGTGATATCATTGAAGGCTACGAACAGGTTGAAGTGAAGGCTAAACTTTGATCGTACCTGTCATCCGGATGGATGAGAAAGACAGATCGTGAAAAAAATTATTCTCCCCTTTTTCATTCTCATTTTAGTATCCCTTCTTTCTTTTATCATTTTCTGTCACCCGCAAGCGGTTACGTTCAAAACGGTTGCAGAAGGACATTTCAGCATTTCCCTGCCCTCTTATCTTACAAAGGCCGACAGCCTGGATCCCACCGCACTTGTTCAATATAAAAATGAAAAGGATAAGTTGTTTGTGTTGGTGTATCAGGAAAGAGATACAAGTAACGTGCCTATTGAAATGATCTTCAAAAAATTCTCGGATGATTTCATCCTGAAGATCGAACATGGGAACGTGGTAAAATACTATCTCACAAAAATAGGCCTACAAAATGCCGTTGTAGGCAATATCCGCGGATCCGTGAATGAAACAGCCGTGTATTACAGGGTCGCTTTCATTCGGTCAGCGTCCGGTTATTACAAAATAATTATTGGTGTAGAAAGCGATATGGAATCTTCGTACGATGAAGACATGGATACCATGATCCGGTCATTTAAGAGTATATAATAGAAGTTCTATCTTTGTTTACAGAAGATATGATTTTCTATGTTTCGATTTGTTTTTTTCTTACTCCTTTTCTCCGTATTAATTGATGCCAATGCTGAATCGTTGTCCGGAGATTCTGTTATTGCGCCTGCCGATACATTCACAGTATGTCTGGATGTAAAATATCCGGCCAGTCCTGATTCTGTGCAGTTAAAATCGGTTCCCGTTTCTTTCAAAAGCAAAAAAATAATTGCGGCCGTGCTGGCCTTTCCCCTCCCTTTCGGAATATTGGGCCTGCACCGGATATTTTTAGGAACAAAACCTTATATCCCCTTTGCGTATATCGGCACTATAGGAGGCTGCTTTGGGGTGCTGCCTTTTATTGACTTCATAACCATCCTCAGTTCCAACGAAGCAAAGCTCAAACCTTATGAAAACAATCCCAGAGTTTTCATGTGGTCACACTAAAGTGATCTTTCCGTGCACAGGAAGATATTAACATTATTTTTTTTATGTGAAGAAATATTTGAAACCATCTTGTTGGATTTTCCGTTTCATTTACCAATATTTGTACTGACAAACCCACCCATTATGAAAAGAAATGAATTTCTGCAATACAACGACACCCTCTGCAAATTCAAACTAAAAGGAGGCAAAGAAGTCTTTGGCGTGATATGGGAAAACAGCTACGGCAACGAACTGATGCATTTTTTCTCTACCGCTGCCGACCGCATGCGGTATAAAATTGCCGAACAGGTGAACGACCGTTCTGCCTGTGAAAGGCTGAAAACTCCAGTCGAGCTGGAAGACATCGTACTGGCAGAGCCTCTCGATTGATTCCTTCTTTTTTTTATTATTCCTACCTTTACAGGAACTATTGTACATGTGAAGCAGGCTTATTGCATTTTATTCCTTTTCCTTTTTGTCACTTCCGGCATAGCACAGTCACCTGCTGCCGATAAGCCTGCCAAAGAAAAAGGGTTCTGGAGTTTGTTCGCCAAAAAGCAAAAAAAAGATAAAGCAAAAACTCCTAAACAAAAAGGAACTTCAAATTCTTCTTACAAAAGGAATCGTTCAAAAACAGGTGATGGTTTTGCGTCTAATTCAGAAATGAAAGATTATGGCGACAAATCAAGTGGAGGAAAGACAAAACAGGGGAGAAAAAGATCCGGCCATAATAATCTGAATGACGGATTCACCTCCAATTCCCAAACGAAGGATTACGGGGAAAAATCAAGCGGAAGCAGAACAAAAAGAGGCAGGCATAGATCTGCCGGAAGCAGTTTGAATGACGGATTCACGGCCAGTACCCAAACAAAAGATTACGGAGAGAAATCCGGCGGGGGCAGAACAAAACGCGGCAAAAGAATGTCCGGCGGGCACTCTTTAGGGGATGCATTTGCATCTAATGCACAATCGAAAGATTACGGAGATAAATCCACTGGGGGAAGGACAGAAAGGGGCAGAAAAATATCCGGCGGGCATGGGTTGGGTGATGCTTTTGCCACCAATGCACAATCGAAAGATTACGGAGATAAATCCACTGGGGGAAGGACAAAGCGGGGAAAGAAAATATCGGGCGGGCATGGGTTGGGTGATGCTTTTGCCACCAATGCACAATCAAAAGATTACGGAGAGAAATCCACTGGAGGAAGGACAAAGCGGGGCAGAAAAAGATCGGATGCCGGCAGCCTGGGCGATGCTTTTGCTTCGAATATGCAAACCAAAGATTACGGAGAGCGATCCAAAGGAGGCAGGGTGAAGCGTGGTGCCAGAAGAAGTGGAAAAGGTCATGAACTGGGCGATGCTTTTGCATCCAGCGGAGGCAGTTACACCATGAACTACGGAGACAAAGCCATCGGGAAAAAAGTGAAAAAGAAAACCGAACGTAAATTAAGAAAGTCAAACAAAGCCGAAGACGCATTTACCTCCAATGCAAACATGAGCAAATATTCTTTCTCTAACCTGAATAAGGGCAAGAACAAAAACCCGAACGTTGGAGACGGCAAGAAAAAGAAAAAGTTCCATCTGTTCCATTTCCATTTCAAATCAAGAGAAGAAAGACAGATGGAAAAACAGACTGGCTCCGAGAGTGTACGCTTTGCCACTTCGCGCAAAGAAAGAAAGGCCATGCAGAATCAGAAAAAAAAGAAAATGTACGGGCTGGGCTTGCCGCAGAAGTAGTCTTTATCCCTTCCCTAAAAAACACATCCTCGAAAACTTCCTTACGGCTTTAAATGTTTCTTCAGGTGCTTCGTAAAAGCCCATGTGTCCTGCATGTTCAAGTACTTTATGATAGCTGCGTTTAGGCAGGGCAGTTAGTAGCATCAGATTATCCCAGGCAAGCAGTACATCTTTTTTTCCGATAATGAACAAAACAGGGAAGCGGGCATTCTTCAAAACCAATTCTCTGGATGGGCGTCCTTTCATGCCGCGAATCGCTGCAACAATTCCTTCGGTGTGAGTATCTAAAGCAACCTGTTTTGCTTTTAAAACTTCTCCTTTCAATAACGGGATGTTCTCCGGGTCAAAAAGTTTGGGTATAAGTTCGGAAACAAACTGCTTGTGGTCGTGCTTTACAATTTCAGCCACCCGCTCGCGGTCTTTTTTCTTTTCTTCAGAATCGGGCAATGCGGTGGAATGAAACAGGCAAAGCCCTGAAATATTTTCGGGAAATAATTCTGCAAATGCCAATGCTGCATAGCCTCCCATGGAATGCCCTACCAACACGTATTTTTTCAGGTAAAGAGAGTCCAATACTTTTTTCGCACATTGGGCCATGAGCTCCATGGTGTGAATATAACCCAGCGAGGGAGTTTTTCCATGACCGGGAAGGTCGATCGAAATAACTCTGAAAGATCTTGAAAGTTTGGTGGAAAACTCATCGAATAATTCTATGCTCTCTAGAAAACCATGGAGCAGAACAATGACCCTGCCTTTTCCTTTATCGGAATAACGGACTTTTACATTGCGGAAGTTGGCGTGTTTTATCATAGCAAGCGTCATTGCGAGCGAAGCCCCGCCTGCCGGTCGGGCAGGGAAGCAACCTGCCTGCCGCAGGCAGGTCTCACAAAAATTTTCGGAGGATTGCTTCGGTCGTGCCTCCCTCGCAATGACGTTATGGTTTGGTATTCATGAGCTCTTCGATCTCCTCCGCTTCGATAGGAATGTTCTTCATCAGGTCAACATTGCCGTTCTTAGTGATGAGTATATCGTTTTCCAAACGAATACCGAGTTTTTCTTTACGGATATAAATACCCGGCTCGCAGGTGAATACCATGCCGGCTTCGAACTTACGGTAACGATCGCCATAATCGTGCACATCCAATCCCAGGTAGTGCGAAGTACCGTGCATGAAATATTTTTTGTAGAGAGGATTTTTAGGATCCTGTTTACGCACTTCGCTCAACTTGAGAAGCTTTAATTTGACCAGCTCCTCCTCCATCATCTTGCCCACTGCTTCGTGATAGTCATTGATATTATTTCCGACTTTTAACATGGATGTAGCGCCTTTCATTACACGGTGAACGGCATGGTAAACAGACTTTTGTCTTTTTGAGAATTGTCCGCTCACAGGTAAACAGCGCGTCAGGTCAGAGGCGTAATTTGCATACTCAGCTGCTACGTCCAGCAGAATGACATCATTCTTTTTGCATTGCTTGTCATTATCCACATAGTGAAGTACGCAGGCATTGAACCCTGATGCGATGATAGGCCCGTATGCAAATCCTTTCGAGCGGTTGCGGATGAACTCATGTACGAGTTCGGCTTCAATTTCATACTCCCACACGCCCGGCTTTACAAAACCAAGCAATCTGCGAAACCCTTTTTCGGTGATATTACATGCTTCCTGAATGAGATCAATTTCTTCTTTTGATTTTATGGCGCGCAGTTTGTGCATGATGGGCTGCACGCGCATGTAATTATGAAGCGGGTATTGATCTTTATACCTTTTAACAAATCGTGCGTCTCTCGTTTCTACCTCTACCGTTGCACGTAAATGCTCGTTCGTATTCAGGTACACCTGTTCAGATTCACACATCAGCTGATGCAGAACGGTTTTGAACTGAGATGTCCAATAAACAGTTTTTACCCCTGATACTTCTGTGGCCTGTGCTTTATTGAGCTTGGCTCCTTCCCAGATGGCGATGTGTTCATTCGTTTCTTTCACAAAAAGTATTTCGCGGTGCTCCGGCACTTTTGAATCCGGGCAGATCAGTAAAATACTCTCTTCCTGATCAATTCCCGAAAGCCAGAAAATATCTGTGTTCTGCTTGAACGGCATGGTGCCGTCAGCGCTCGTTGGCATGACATCATTGCTGTTAAACACTGCCAGAGATCCGGGTTTCAGTTCTTTAACAAAACGTTTCCTATTGTTGATGAAAAGTGAATTTGGAATTGGGGAGTATCTCATACTGTCAGGGTTAAAATTTTGAAATAATATTTTGAATGTGTTTTTCTTCCGCTACAATATTAACTCTTTTATGCGAATTCGTAAAGCCGGCAATGATCTGAATATTACTTTTCGGGAGATCAAAAACTGATGCTAAATATTTTACCAAGTATTCATTCGCTTCCCCGTCCACGGGCTGTGCTTTTATCTTGATTCGAAACAAACCATCCGGATCGACAGTGATTCGGTCAACCTTGCTGTTTGGTTTAACGATACACTGAACTTGCATACAGTAAAGAGATCAGGGATTTGAGGGTACGGGCTTCTTGATATATACTTCCGAGAACTCTTTATAATTCATCGTATTGAAATAAAAATTTCTCACAAAAGAGTGCATCATCTTTTGATTTTCGCCATACCATAATATAATAAGCGGAGCATCCTGCATCATCACCTGTTCCGCTTTCATATAATAGGTAAAACCGTCTTCAGGCCTTTTTTCTGCAAAACCTTTTTCAAATAAACTATCGAACACATGGTTTTTATAACGAACGGTATTGGGATACGCAGGCACATTTAAACTGTCAGGGACTCCGGCCCCATACATCGTACGAAGAAAATTTTCAGGGCTTGGGTAATCGGCCGTCCAACCCGAACGGAACATTTCGGCCTTGCCGTATTTGGCATCCTCCAGTTTCTGCTTGAATGATACAACTGTAAAATCGATATCCACATTCAAAACCTGTTTCAATTGCTTTTTTACTTCCTCCACCACATCTATGTTTTTACCTCCTCCCGAGTTAACTTCTATGGTAATATGCGGAAAGTTCTTGCCATCAGGGTATCCGGCTTCTTCCAAAAGTTTTTTTGCCTTTTCAGGATTGAATCGGTAACCCACTATCTCGGTAACATCATATCCTGAAATGCCCGGAGGTGTAAGTCCGCAGATGCCGGGGCCAAAGGCCTCTGAGTTCAGCACATCTGTAATTATTTTATCGCGGTTAATGGCATATGAAAATGCCTGGCGCACCTTTATATCATTAAATGGCTTGCGTGTAATATTGAATTGGTAATACTGGGTGGTGAGTTCAGAGTTGCGCTGCAAAGTGAATTTTGGATTTTTGCTTTTAAAATCTGCGATCTGTGCCTCTACCATTTCGCTGATGGCTGTTCGTGTAAGACTGAAGATCATATGTATCTCTCCTTTCTTGAACGCCTCAAGCTCTTTCGATTTTTCAGGTATAAAGCTATAGCTCAGCGTATCTAAAAATGGCAACTGATTGCCTATTGAATCGCTTCGGTGGTAATGGGGGTTCCTGACCAGTATCACACGGTCTTTTGTACTTGCATTGCTCCAGCAAAACGGCCCTGTTCCTATATATGTTTTGTTTCCGTATTTTTCTATGGCCTCATGCGGTATAACATATCCGCTTGAACCCGCGAGCACATACAGAAAGGTGCTTTGAGGAGATAGAAGTTTGATCTCCAAGGTGTGGTCATCAATCACTTTAACCCCTTCCAGACCTGTCACTTTGCCCTTTTTGCTTTTCTCATAAAACTCATCGGCCCCTTTCACTGTCCCTTTAAAAGAAGTTTCGAAAAGAGCATTGTCATCGCTTGCTGTGCAAAGCAGTTCAAATGAATACTTGAAGTCAGACGCATCTACCTCTCTTCCTTTACCATCGGGAAAACAAGCATCATTCTGAAATAAAACCCCTTTTTTCAGTTTGAAAGTATAGGTTAATCCGTCAGGACTTATCTGCCAACTTTCTGCTATAGATGGCAATACCCTGGTTACATTTTTAGGATTAAAACGTATCAGGCCTTCAAAGATCTGGCCGTTTATATCGTGCGAAACAACATCGGTTGTGAGGTAGGGATACAGAGAAGTATACCCATCCGTTTCATTTATTTTTAGAGTGCCCCCGTATATGCGGCCTCCCTTTGCCTCAGGATGCCCATCCGGATTGCTGCATCCTAGCAGAGCCAACAAGATAAGAAAAAATATGTACTTTTTCATCAATAATTGCCCAAAAATATGTCCAAAAGTAGCAAATATTAGCTGAGATACCCCCATAAAATTCTTTAAAAAATGTTGGTATTTCAATAAAGTATTATATTTGCCAAGCTAAAAATGACCCCCTAAGCGGATGAGAAAAGCAATATTACTGATTCCGACACTGTTAAGCTTCGTATTCGTTGCTTCAGCAGGCAACATAATTATTGAAGGAAACTACCAGGGAAAAAACCTGTATGTGCAGAATCCATTTGCCGGAACCGGTGTTGGTTTTTGTGTACAGAAAGTAGAAGTGAACGGACAGGTTACAACAGACGAAATTAACTCAAGCGCATTCGAAATTGATTTCAATAATTACCAATTTAAGATCGGAGATAAAATTACTGTTAAGATCACGCACAAAGATGACTGCAAACCTAAAGTGCTGAATCCGGAAGTACTCAAACCGAAGAGCACTTTTGAAGTGATCACCATGAAACTGGAAAGTGACGGAACCCTGAAATGGAATACAAAAAATGAGACCGGAAAACTCCCCTTCGTGATCGAACAATACCGCTGGAACAAATGGGTGAAGGTGGGTGAGATGGAAGGAAAAGGAGTGGGAGACAATAACGAATACGTTTTCAAGATCACCACCATGCACTCTGGCGAAAACCAACTGCGTGTGAAACAAGTGGATTATACCAGCCAACCCAGATATTCTAAACCTGCAAAATTTGTTTCTACTGCGCCTGAGCTGACCTACAACCCCGTGAAGGTGTCAGACAAGATCACATTCTCAGGCGAAACCCTCTACGAAATTTATGACCAGTACGGAAATGTGGTAAAGAAAGGATTTGCTAATTCTGTAGACTGTGTAAATCTTACAAAAGGAATTTATTACCTGAATTTTGACAACGCAACCAAAGAGTTTATTAAAAAGTAAATTCTTGAAGTACCCATATTAATTTTTCCTCTGGCGATAAATGTCAGGGGTTTTTTTTTGATTAAAGTGAAGAAAGTAGAGCACATAGGGATCGCTGTAAAGAGTTTAGCCTCTGCCAATGATCTGTTCACTAAGTTATTCGGCACAGCACCGTATAAGTCGGAAAAAGTGGAGCGTGAAGGAGTTACAACCTCGTTCTTTAAAATGGGTGATGCTAAAATAGAATTGCTCCAAGCCACAAACCCCGACAGTGCTGTTTCAAAGTTCATTGAGAAGCGCGGAGAAGGGATTCATCACATTGCTTTTGAAGTTACCGATATAAAAGCTGAAATGGCCCGGCTGGAAAAAGAAGGGTTTGTTCTCCTGAACAAAGAACCTCAAAAAGGCGCCGACAATAAGCTTATATGCTTTTTACACCCTAAGGGCACGAACGGCATGCTGGTGGAATTGTGCCAGGAAATTAAATGAACAGATCCAGGATTGTTTTTCCTTTCTCCAGAAAGATTGTATTTATTCCCAGTTTATTAGCGGTTTCGATATGCTGCAGGGAGTCATCGATGAATAATGTTTCTTCTTTGCGCAGGTTTTGCTCATGCAAAACATGAAGGAAAATTTCAGGATCGGGTTTTCGCATTTTTACTTTGAACGACACATAGGCTTTTTCAAATACATCAGAAAATATCTCCCGCTTAAATTTATCCCTCATATAGGATGTGAAAGAATTGTAATGGATCTCATTGGTATTGCTTAGCAGGAATAAACGGTATTTCGTTTTCAGTTCATCAAGCAGCTGTATTCTTTCTTCGGGCAGGTCAAGAAGCATGGCGTTCCAGGCTGCATCGATCTGAAGATCGGACACATCCCTTTTTATAAACTTTCTGACCCCATTTCTGAAATCAGCAGGGGTTATCAATCCTTTTTCAAATTCATCAAATAATTCTTTTTGGGTGGCGTGAGAATATAGTCTGTCAAAATCGGTCAGGCCCAGTTTGGCAAAAGCCTTTTCGGCAAGTTTGTAGTCTATATTAAGGATGACTCCGCCAAAATCGAAGATGATGTTTTTTATGTGTGTTTGTATTTGCATAAGATGGTTAAATTTGCCCCCCTAAGTTATTAAAATGGCCCTTAGTCCCGATAGCTATCGGGACTGGTTAGAGCAACAGACTCCCCCGATAATTATCGGGGCTGTGGGTGGTATTGGAGATATAAATAAAAATGGCGTATTGTTATATTCTTTTTAGTAAAAAAATAAATAAGTATTATACAGGGATTACAACTGAAGAACCACAGACAAGATTAGATAAACACATTTCAAAGTATTATGAAGGCCAACATTTTACTCATTCAGCTTCTGACTGGAATATGTTTCTCACGATTAGGTGCAATACCATTGAGCATGCACGAAAAATCGAAAAACATATAAAGAGGATGAAGAGTAAGAAATACATTGAGAATTTGAAGCAATATCCTGATATGAGGGAAATGCTGCTAAACAAATATTCTTAATTTTATTAAAGTTATACTTTCGAACTCTTAGCTCTACCGATAATGATCGGGAAGTTAGAGCAACGGACTCCCCCGATAACTATCGGGGCTG
>JAHEYK010000152.1 GCA_023251625.1 Bacteroidota bacterium | reverse complement strand
AAATTACGAATACGTCCAAAAGACTTTTTCTCCCATCGAGCGCTTCCGCAATGTGGAATTTGAGCGTGACTGGAACCGGGGGAATATTATACAGGCAGAAGACCAACACATCATTGGAGGAAGGATCGGGTTCGCAAAGAATGAGAATAGTATCGGGTATGATTACAAATCTTTTCTGGAAGGAAGTTTTTACAACGCCATGAAACATGCGGTGAATGCGCATCTTGGCACAAAAGGGTTTTTGCTGACCGCAGACGGGAGTTATCTGGATTCGAAAAGTTCAGCGAACAGAACGAATTTCCTGAGGCATGCGGCTTCATTTTCAAAACATATTCCGCTGGCACGTTCAAAAAATATTCAGAATGGTTTTACCATCGGGATTCGTGAGCAATCTGAACAAAATCTCATCCGTTCAAAAAGTATTGACTCCCTCATACAGGGAAGTGTGCAGTTTACGGAATGGGAGCCCTATGCTGAATTCCGCGACTCTTCCAATAATAAATACAATATCAACTATAAGCAACGCACGGACTACGCTCTGAAAAATTTAACAACCTCCTCCCTGCAGAAAGCGATGTTTGCCGAAAGTTTTGGCGGAGGAATGGAACTCTTCAGCAACCCCAACAGCCAGTTCCGTATTACAGGCAGTTACCGCAGGCTCGGCATTCTTGACACTACCCTCACGCAGCAAAAAAAGGAGAACACCGTTATCGGAAGAGCGGAATATAATTTCTCCCTACTCAAAGGATTTTTTTCATCCACCTCATTTTACGAAGTAGGTTCAGGGCTGGAAGTGAAAAAGCAATTTATATTCCTCGAAGTCCCACCAGGCCAGGGGGTTTTTGTCTGGAACGATTACAACTTCAACGGAATCAAAGAGCTGAACGAATTTGAAATTTCTCCCTTTCCGAATGATCCTACAGCGATGTTCATAAAAGTATGGGTACCTTCGGCTGATTACATCAGTACCTACACCAATCAGTTCAGCGAAGTGTTTACGATAAGGCCTTCGGCAAAATGGAACGGCAAAAAGGGAATCAAAAGACTTGCTTCACGGTTTTCAAACCAAACTGCTTACCGCACAGACCGAAAAACCACGAATACGGATCTGGCAATTGCATACAATCCGTTTTTGGACGATGCAAAAGACAATACGATGATCACGCTCAACTCCACGATGCGCAACACCATTTATTTCAATCAGTCTGATGCGGTGTTTGGCATGGATCTTACCATGCAGCAGGTGAAAAATAAAACGCTCTTGGTGAATGATACTTCGTACCGCACCAATACTTCCCGCGAGCTGCACGCGCGCTGGAACATGAGCCGGCAATGGACCTTACAGGGCAACTACAAAGACGGGCTCAAGCAAAACAATTCTAAGTTCTTTACCACGCGCAATTATAACATCCTGTATTTTGAAGCCGAACCAAAAATAAGTTACCAGCCTGACCCTTCGCTGCGTATAACGGTGTCGTACAAATATTCCGACAAGCACAACACCATTGCGATCGCTCCTGCTCCCGAAGCAAAAGCCGTTGCTGAGAACTTTGGAGGAGAATTAAAATACAATGCGCTGAATAAAGGAAGCCTGACCATGAAATTAAACTACATCGATGTAACTTACAATGATTCTGAAAACTCCCCATTGGCCTATGAAATGCTGGATGCACTCAAGGCAGGCAAGAATTATACCTGGAGCGTGGGCTATAGCAGAACCCTTGCAAATAACATTCAGCTTACGCTAAGTTATGATGGTAGGCAATCCCCCGGAGTAAATACAATTCATACAGGAAATGCGCAAGTAAGAGCCTTCTTTTAAAATAATATGTGGCGACATCCCGTATCCTGGCGGGATGCGGGCATTCTAAATAAAAAAGCCCCGTTCTTTCGAACAGGGCTTTCTGCAAGAGAATTTAAATTCTCCCTTTACGGTCGGGGTAATTAGAATTAATCCTTCTTACCACCCAACATCACAAGCTCGCTCACTTGTATCTCGGTTACGTAGCGCTTTACGCCATCTTTATCGGTGTAGTTGCGGTTAAGGAGTTTTCCTTCAACAGCTACTTCGCTTCCTTTCTTCAGATATTTGCCTACGATCTCGGCAGTTTTTCCCCATGCGGTCAGGTTATGCCATTGTGTTTCTGTTACACGCTCACCTGCCTTGTTTTTGTAAGTTTCGTTCGTTGCGATGGAAAACTTTGCAAGTTTGTTTCCTCCGTTGAGTTCTTTCACTTCAGGATTTTGTCCGATGTTTCCGATCAATGTTACTTTGTTTCTCATTTTGTTTTGTTTTGTTTTTTGTTTCGCCCCTACACGAAACTTTTCTTTTTGATTTATTACGCCCGCTTAGGGATAGGACGATTGTTTTTGTTGTTTGTTTGTTCCTGCGCAGCCTCCGAATTTCTGAAAGGGCATGCAAGCATGTAAGATGCAACGCTCAGACCGCGCCTTACTATATCTTTACGTACAACCAAAGAAAGCGCATTCACTTCTCCTGATTCCGTCACCGCGAGGAGCGGTGTCGAGGATCCTCGCACTGGGACGGTGCGGGATATTTTATTTTTATGGTCCATCTTGTTTTGGTTGTACTGTTTTGTTATTGGTTTATTCCTTTGCGCCCTTTGTGGGTTGTTTGTTTCCTTAGCGACCTTTGTGGTTGCTGATGTTAGCAGCCGAAACCACAAAGGACACAATGGTAGGCACAGAGGTCACAAAGTTCCGTTTATCACGCGCTTTATTCCATTTCTTAAGTGTGCTACGTTAAAGTTTATCAGTAATCCTAATTTGTAATTCCCTAGTTTCATGTATGTGAGTGTTTGGGCCAGGTGCACATCATTTAGTGCCTCCACGCTTTTTATTTCAATTACTACTTTATTCTCCACCAAAAGGTCTATCCTATACCCGCATTCAAGTTTTATTTCTTCAAAGATGAGCGGCATTGTTTTTTCTTTTTCTACATGCAGGCATGCTTGTCTTATTTTATATTGCAAACACTCCTTATATGCACTCTCCAGCAGGCCCGGCCCGAGTGTGGTGTGTACCTGCATCGCAAGCCCTATTATTTTATTTGATATTTGATTTTCTGTTTGCACTGCTTTTCGATTTGATGACGCAAAGGTGCAGCGACCTGCAAGACTAAGTCGGTAAATAAATACTTGTAGTTGGATATAAGCGTTTGTAAACGACTACAAACGGATAATAATTACAGGATATTTACATGTAATTAATTAAAATTCAAGTATTTATGCATAGTCCTACATCGATCAATGTTCGACTAAATAGTTTTTGAAGAATTAATTGAAAACGGCTTAATACGCCCTCACATTCTTCCCTTGCATGTAATTAATGAAGGAGCGGTTGGCAACCTTGTTGCCCCCGGGGGTAGGATAATCGCCTGTGAAGTACCAGTCACCGGTGTGGTTGGGGCAGGAGAAGTGCAAGCCTTCAATACTCTGATAAATGATCTGCACTTCGGCATTGGTATTTGCGGGTAAAAGTAATTCGGTGATCTTGTCTGAAATTTCCTGTGGTGTAAAAGGCTTATAGATCTCTTTCACTACGTTGCGAATTTCTGCTGCAGGTTTTTCATTTTCGGCAATGGCTTTCTTTAAAACTTCTTCAAGCAGGCTTTCTTTGAATTTTGATTTTAGCAATTCCACCGCTGCACGGAATGCGATCAGATCGCCCATGCGGGCCATGTCAATGCCGTAACAATCCGGGAAGCGGATCTGCGGAGCGGAAGAAACGATCACAATTTTTTTGGGGCCCAGACGGTCAAAAATGCGGATGATGCTTCGCTTAAGAGTTGTTCCCCGAACGATCGAATCATCCAGCACCACCAGGTTGTCAATTCCTTTCCGGATCACTCCGTACGTGGTATCATACACATGCGCCACCATATCATCGCGGTTTGCATCGGCCGTAATAAATGTGCGGAGCTTGGCATCTTTGATGGCGATTTTTTCCTGGCGGGCGCGGAAGGAAACTATTTCATGCACTTCATTCATCACCTCTGCCAGCGGGCGCGAAGAAGCATCTTTGGCAGCAAAAAGTTTTCGTATCTCGGTGGTCTTCCATCCATCCAGGTAGCCGGATATTCCCTGCATGAGTCCGATGAAAGCCACTTCGGCTGTATTGGGAATGAAAGAGAACACGGTGTTGCGTAGATCGCTGTCAACTGATTTTAATACCGCAGGGCATAATTCAATGCCAAGGGCTTTTCTTTCCTTGTAGATGTCAGCATCGTTTCCACGTGAGAAATAAATACGCTCAAACGAGCAGGAT
>JAHEYK010000151.1 GCA_023251625.1 Bacteroidota bacterium | reverse complement strand
AAGATCATCGGCAGATCCGTCACCTTTCACATCTTCCATTAGGAAGTAAGGTCCTGTTGGGCCACCGTCATAAAAAGCACCGTATCCGGCACCGTATTTTTGCTGATAAGTAGGGAAAGTTGATTTGTCAATAGTACCCATTGTCAAATTAGAGTTCAGGGTAACTCCGTACCTTCTTTTGCCGCCTGCTGCCAGCATTTTTCCTTTTTTAGTTGTGACAATGACAACGCCTCTTGCGGCTCTTGATCCGTATAGGGCTGTTGCTGCCGCACCTTTCAGTACGTTGATGGATTCAATATCTTCCGGATTCAGATCCGCGATAGGGCTTCCAAAGTCAAATCCTGAACGACCTCTTTGCTGATTTACTCCGTTGGTTACATCGTTGTTCATCGGAACTCCGTCCACAACAAAAAGAGCCTGGTTATTTCCGACTATGGAAGTGGCGCCTCTAATAACAATGTTGGTAGACCCTCCCATGTTGCCGCTATTCTTAACGCGAACTCCAGCTACTTTTCCAGATATTTGGTTCACAAAATTCCCGCTTTTAACAGGGGTTAACTGATCTCCTGAAACTTCCTGTGTAGCATATCCAAGGGATTTTTTCTCTCTGGATACTCCCAGTGCAGTCACCACCGTTTCTCCTAAGAGCGTGGCATTGGGTGCAAGTGTGATATTGATAACATCTTTGTTAGCATCTACAGTTTGATTGGTATATCCGACAAAAGAGAAGATCAGTTTTTTACCCTCTCCGTCAACCGAAATAGTGTATGCGCCGCTGGTATCGGATGTGGTTGCTGTGGTGGTTCCAACAACAAGGATACCCACGCCGGGCAAGCCTGCTTTGGTCTCAGAATCTGTTATGACTCCTTTAATGACTCTTACCTGTGCAAACAAAGCTGTTTGCAGAAGTGTAAAAGCAAAAGCAAATGCTAATTTTTTTAGTTTCATTTTGAGAAATTTTGGGTTTATGATGCGGCTAATGTAATATTATATTAACATGAGGTGTTTTATTATTTAACATTTTTTGTGAACATTTTTTACCTGGCTTCAAATAATATGTTTATCTCATCTTTGCGTCTAAAGTGTTTCATGGGCCAAAGCACTTCAAATTTTGCTAATATTGTTTCTTCAATGAAAAATAAACTGTTCCTCCCTCTTTTTTTATTTCTATCTATCTTTCAAATTACATTTTCCCAAACCCGAAAAATTTATACCACAACGCCTACATACGCTGAAATTGTTTCGACCTATGAGGCTTTTGCAAAACAAAGTGCTTATTGCAAGCTTCTCACTTATGGTACTACCGATGTCGGCAAGCCTCTTCATCTTTTAGTGATCAGTAAATCGAAAGAGTTTGACGCAGCAATTTTACGAAAACAGAACAAGCGAATTCTTTTAATTAATAACGGAATTCACCCCGGTGAGCCCGATGGGATCGACGCCAGTATTGAAATGGTGAATACTTTATTAAAAGATGCAGCTAAGATCCCTGATGACGTGGTGATCTGTATCATCCCGGTGTATAATGTGGACGGCTGTCTGAACCGCGGAAAATATTCACGCGCCAATCAGAACGGTCCCGAGGAATACGGTTTTCGCGGAAATGCTCAGAACCTGGATCTGAACCGCGATTTTATAAAAGCAGATTCTAAAAATGCCCAGACCTTTACGCAGATATTTCAAACCTGGAAACCGGATGTATTTGTGGATAATCATGTTTCCGACGGCGCGGACTATCAATATATAATGACACTGATCGCTACGCAGCGCGATAAACTGCATCCTGTCCTTTCAAAATACATGACCGCAGAAATGCTTCCTCAGTTATTTGACAAAATGAAAGCACGCAGCTATGAAATGAGCCCCTATGTGGATTTTGAAGGCGAAACTCCTGAGAGCGGCATTGTTGAGTTCATGGAAACCCCGCGTTTCTCTTCGGGCTATACGTCACTTTTTAATTGCCTCAGTTTCATTCCTGAAACACATATGTGGAAACCGTATAACGACAGGGTGTGGTCCACCTATGAATTGATGTTTTCCATGATCGAAGTAATTCAGAAAGATTCGAAAAAGATAGGTTTGCTCAAGGCGGATGCGGATAAGCAGGTGAAAGAGCAGCAGGGAGCATTTTTCCTCAACTGGAAGTTAGACACTGCGAAATTCGACAGCATAATTTTTAAAGGCTATGAAGCTCTTCACAAAAAAAGTAATATCAGCGGACAGCAGCGCCTCTTTTACGACCGCACCAAACCGTTTACTAAAAAAATCAGGTTCTATAATCGCTATAAGCCTTCAGATACTGCAGATGTTCCGGATATGTATCTGATTCCTCAGGCATGGAGTAGGGTGATAGAGCGTTTGCAAATGAACGGCGTGGCAATGAAGCAGCTAGTAAAAGATACTTCCATTTCCTGCGAGGTAACATATATTACTTCGTATGAAAGCGGAAAGAATCCCTACGAAGGACATTATCCTCATTATAATACAAAGACCCGTACTGAAACTCAAGCATTAAAATTTTATAAAGGAGATTATCTTATTTCTGTAGATCAAGCCTGCAATCGGTACATTGTAGAAACATTGGATCCAAAAGGAGATGATTCATTTTTCGCCTGGAATTTCTTCGACGCCGTCCTTCAGCAGAAAGAGTGGTTCTCAGATTATATATTTGAAGAAAAAGCGGAAGAAATTTTGAAAGCAGACCCTAAACTCAAAGCCGAGTTGGAGTCAAAAAAGAAAGCAGACAAGGCCTTTGCTGAAAATAACCGCGCTCAGCTGTACTTTATTTATATGCACTCCCCTTATTACGAAAAGTCTCATAATCGATATCCTGTTGTGGGTATTTATACGAAGAGTTACATTGATCGTAAGTTCTAGTCTCGCTGAATGTGTCTATACATATAATCGCCCTTTTTTCTTGAATATTTCAATTTAATTTTTACATTTGTTCATACTCAAATCACATGGAAGGACTTCAGATCAAAGCAACCGATGTATCTCCGGAGGTTATTTTCAACCCCTCTGCGAAAAAATTCTCTATCTCCGGCTGGTCAAGGCCTGAAAGCCCTTCTAAATTCTATGCTCCGATCATGAAGTGGATCGATGATCACGGCGCTGAGCAAATGAACAATGCCACTCTCGATTTTAAGATCGAATATTTTAATACTCCTTCTGCCCGCGTGCTGCGCGAGATCCTGGACCAATTGGATAAGCTCCATCAAAAAGGAGTGAAGATTAAGATAAACTGGTTCTTTGATGATGACAGTTCCAAAGAGGAATTCGAGTATGAATTTGCTCAGGGCCTATCAATCCCTATCAATTTTCAACACAAAGCATAACTTTATCAAATTGAACCTCAGTGAGTTGAGGGTAAAATAAAAATACATGTATGTACATATACTATTAATACATACATTTGGGATATGAAACTGGAAGAGGAAATAAAGCAGAGCAAGTTCAAGAGTGAGTTTCACAAGTTGGGCATTAACATTATTTTCACAGCCAACTGGTTATCTCTTCATCACACAAAGCATTGCAAGCAGTATGATATTACTCCGGAGCAGTTCAATCTTTTGCGCATACTCCGCGGACAGCATCCTAAACCGGCAACAGTGAATCTTCTGATAGAAAGAATGTTGAATAAAATGTCCAACGCATCTCGTCTTGTGGAAAAATTGCGGAAGAAGGGATTGGTTGAAAGACAAACATGTGAATCGGATCGCAGGGCCTGCGATGTTGCGATCACCAAAAAGGGATTGGATCTTCTTGCTAAAATGGATAAAGAAGAGGGGGAATGGAATAATATTTTCTCACATTTATCGGAGGAAGAGTCAAAGAAGGCGAATTTAATTTTAGACAAACTGAGGAAATAATTTTTTTGATCCTATATATGTATATACATTTAATGTAAAGACAAACAAAAACAACCAATAAAAATCAAAACAATGAAAACACAAGCAATTTTAGGAGCAGCAGTGATCGGGATGATCGCTCTCTCCGCATTCACAGGAAAACAAACAGACGTTTACAAAGCAGACACTAAGTTGAGTTCCGTGGAGTGGTTTGCAGAAAAAGTAGGCGGTAAGCACAACGGAACCATTCTCCTTTCGTCAGGGGAAATAAAGAGTGACAAAGGAAAATTATCGGGAAACTTTGAGGTGGACATGAGCTCCATTGCTAATAAAGACATGCAGGGTGAATGGGCCGCCAAGCTGGAGGGGCATTTAAAGTCGGCAGATTTTTTTGATGCGGCAAAATTCCCTACAGCAAAATTTGCCACTACTTCCATCACTCCCATTA
>JAHEYK010000150.1 GCA_023251625.1 Bacteroidota bacterium | reverse complement strand
GCTATTATGACATGATTTTGGTCAGAAAACTGACAGGAAAAGGATGATACTTGGCAGGCATGACAGGAAGACAGGGTAAACGGCAGGTTAGGATATCTTAACCTTAAATAAAGGAATTGAGTATCCAATACACAATGGCAGCTACCCCTCCGGAAACAGGAATGGTAAGTATCCATGCAACAAGCAGTGAACGCGTTACCCCCCAGCGTACGGCAGAAGTTCTTTTAGCTACTCCTACTCCAACAATAGAACCGGTGATGGTGTGTGTGGTGCTCACAGGAATCCCGAAGAACTGTGTGAGGTAAAGTGTGATGGCTCCCGCACTGTCGGCTGCTACGCCTTCCTGGGGATTTATTTTGGTGATCTTGGTTCCCATTGTTTTGATGATCCTCCATCCGCCAGACAAAGTGCCGAGGGCAATGGCAAGAAAACAAGCATACTGCACCCAGAAAGGAATGTCAGCAATATCTTTCTTAGGCTTAAGTGTGCTGATCGAAACAAATGATTGCTGGGGAGCAGCACAAAATTCCTTGCCATCCTTTGTAATATTGATAAGGTCAAATCCTTTAATTCCAATATAGTTTTTGTCTTTGGCTTTTCCTTTTTTCTCAAAATTACTTTTCTCAGCAAGGAAAAATGCCTTTCCATCTATGGTATCAGCCCTAAGTTGGGCGGAGTCAAGCGCGTAATATGCTGTGTCTATTTTATAAGCAGTTTTAACATGCGTCCAGGTATGTTTTGAATAATCTTCTTTGCTTGCGCTGTTCCCAAAAACAATAAGCGCTGCTGCAATGATCCCCATCACCTTTTGTGCATCGTTACTGCCATGCCCCAGGCTGAACGCTGCGGAAGCAACCAACTGTGTGCGCTTGAACCATTTATTTGCTTTTGAGGGATTAGAATTTTTAAAAAGGTTCATAATGAGCATAGAGATCAGGAAGGATAAGATCATTCCGATAAGAGGCGCCAAAAAAATAAATCCAAGTGTCAGATAAATTTTCCCCATGTCGGCAAGCACACCAAATCCTGCTTTTGCAATGGCTGCTCCCGCAAACCCACCCATCAGTGTATGAGAGGAGGAGGATGGAATTCCATAATACCAGGTGAGAAGGTTCCAGAAGATGGCTGCAATAAGTCCGGCGAGAATTACCGTCATGGTAATGGCTTCTGTCTTCACAATTTTCGCAACCGTATCGGCTACTTTAAATTCAAATCCCAACAGCTTATGCTGGCAGAGAAATAAGACAATGGCATTAAAAAATGCAGCCCACAAAACTGCCTGAAGAGGGCTCAACACTTTGGTAGAAACAATGTTGGCTATGGAATTTGCCGCATCATGAAAACCGTTGATGTAATCAAAGATGATAGCGAGAGCAATTACTATTATCAGTAATGTCATAGAATTATTTTTTACGAGTACTTAATAACGATACTGGAAATAGCATTAGCGGCATCTTCGCACATATCGGTTGCGGCTTCCAGCGCGCCATATACCTCTTTCATCTTGATGAGTTTAATAGCATCCTTTTCCTCCTCAAACAAACGTGCAATGCTCAGGTCAAAGATATCGTCCGCATGATTTTCAATGCTGTTGATCTTTACACAGGCCTCGCGGATCTTACCGGGATTTTTCAGATTGCGGAGTTCTTTCACAGCGTTGTGAAGTTCTTCAGCACCGCTTTGGATCAGCTCGGCAAGTTTGACCATATTAGGAGGGATGGAATCAATCTTATAAAGCTCAATGCGCTTGGCCGAACCATGAATAAAATCAACAATATCATCGAGCGATGAAACAAGTTCGTGAATATCCTCGCGGTCAAATGGCGTGATGAAATTCGAGCTGAGCTCATTGAATATTTCATGTGTAACACCATCACCTACGTGTTCAAGATGTTCGATCTCTTTGATGAGCTCCCTTCTTTTTTCTGCTGAGGGCGCATTCACCATGGTAACAAGCACTTTTGAAATTGCCTGAAGATTGTCTGACGCTCTTTCAAAAAGAGGAAAGAATTTTTTGTCCTGCGGAATAAAGAACTGAAAGATGCTTGCCATATCGATAGGTGATTAGTTAATTTGTGACACAAAGAAAGTCCTTTGACAGGCTTTTAATGTTAAGTTAATGTTAAATTATCCGGCAATGAGGGTGCCGATTAAAAAAAGAGGGAGGATTTTTGCTTTGCGCAAAAAACCTCCCTTCTCCATTTGAAAAAAGGCAGCTACTACTTGAAAACGTAATAGAAGGTCAGCCTTGGCACAAGGTCCATATCCGATTTTGCCAACTTGGTGGCGTTATCAAGCTTGCTGTGATAAGAGTTCAGCCAGATGTTTGGAATAACGTGAATATTCTTGGCCGGTGAATAATCCAAACCGACTGTAAAGAATCTTTCTGTATTAAGAGCAGTATATGATGGAGCATACCCAAAGAACTTGCTGAACATGGTGTTCGGATCGTAGCTATCTGCCCTTAAAAAGAAGGAGAGTTTATCTTTACGGATCGTTCCGCGTACAAAAATTCCTGCCCCGAAAACGGATACATTTCCTGTATCAATTACCCCGCCGGATGTATCAGAGTAGTCAGTATAGATGATAGCGTTCTGCTGCATTTGCCGGTATCCTTCTATACCGATCGTAAAATCTTCTGTCTGATAACCAAGAAACATCTTAAAGGTCCATTTGTTTTTGAAGTAGGGACTCAGTTGCACGGTCTCATAATCCCCATAAAAGTCAATGATGACCTTCTTATCCGCCAGCTTCAGGTAAACATCCCCATAAAATTTCTTAAACTTATCGGCCTCTATTTTTGCACCGCTGCCATTTGCCAGCAAGAGGTTGTAGCCAAAATTGCCTGTTGAATCAAATCTTCCCTGCAAACCTATACCGGCATCAACCGCCTTAGAAACGCCCCTGAAATCTGATAAAGATTTTTCTACTGAACGGTATCCCCACACTTTATCCGTTATGAGTGCAAAAGTCGGAGTGGACTGAAGTCCGAAGATGAGGTCGGTATTGTGAAGAAAGTTTTTCCACTTCACATTGGCAGCCTTTACATAAACGGTCCTGTTTCCACCGGGTTCTACTTGCCCTTCGTGTGCGACCAAGAGTTCAGAAGAAAATTTTTCAGAAATATTGTAATCATACCCCAAATATATCCTGCGCAGATCAAATCCATTTGCTTTCGTTTCCAGGCCGGAATATTGCGCACTACCGCGTCCCATTGAATCTGTATGGACTTTAAAATAACAATCACCAAAAACATGGCCCCATAATTTCCCAGAAGGTTTGAACTCAGGCTTTTTAGCCTTCGTAGTGTCTTGTGCGAACACCTGTGCAATAAAAGCGAATGATAAAATTAGAGTGAATGATTTTTTCATAAATTTATTTTTTACAAAGGAATGCAAGTGTACAAAAAGTCGTGTTAAGGAATTGTTAATTTTACCAACTGTGGAAAATTCGAATAATATCATACACAAGTTGGTTAACTCCATGATCTTTCTGGTCCTTTTGATATTGGGCCTGGCCTCGTTCATTATTTATGACACCTTGCACGTTGCAAGAATAGAACCGGAAGTCATCGTTATGAATTCGTCCTCTCCGGCAGCAGCAGGCAACTCCTCCCAGGGATCGTACAAAGTACCCGATACGTCTTCCATCCCGAAAACAAAAGAAGGAGAAATGATCCGCTATGGACGGAAGCTTATCACCAACACCTCAAAATATCTTGGTAAAAAAGGAAGTGTTGGAGTTTTTCTTCCAAATAGTATGAACTGTGAAAGCTGCCATCTGGAAGCAGGCACCAAACCCTATTGCTATAACTTCACTGCTGTACATGCCAATTACCCGAAGTTCCGCGACCGTGCAGGAATGATCGTTACAGAAACACAGCGAGTGAATGATTGCATGACCCGAAGCTTAAACGGAAAACCGATGGATCCGAACAGCAAAGAGATGCTTGCCATTCTTTCTTATATAAAATGGATCGGCACAGGTGCCAAGATCGGAGAGAAAGTAAAAGGCTTTGAACCGGATAATCTGCCTTACATGGACAGGGCGGCTGATCCTGAAAAAGGAAAAACTGTTTTCATGAAGAACTGCAAATCCTGCCATGGTGAAGACGGACAGGGATTGATGTGGACCGATGTAAAAAGATATCCTCCACTTTGGGGAGATTCCAGCTACAACGATGCTGCAGCCACAACCCGCCTATCGATCGTGGCACGTTTCGTAAAATTTAATATGCCGTTAGGCACAACTTATAAAGAACCTCTTTTAACAGATGAAGAGGCCTGGGATGTGGCTGCGTTTGTGATCTCTCAACCACGTC
>JAHEYK010000072.1 GCA_023251625.1 Bacteroidota bacterium | reverse complement strand
AACCCGCACCGCCTGTACCACAAATCGTAGTAATGATTTGAGAATTACATGTGAGATAATAAAAAAATACCAGAAGAAAGAAAAATATCCTAACCATTCTTTAATTTAAAAATGCTTTTTTTTCAATTAATACGTCCTCGAAAATACTAATTTTTTTATAAAATATTTATCACTTCATCCTAAACAAAGATAAGTATTTAAGCTTAATTAAAACAACCCATTAGCTGCTTATTTCTGATTTATTGCATTATATTTTAGTAAATTTGCTAGTCAAATAAAATACACATAAATTCCTACTACTTACTAAACTGCATTTTCTACAGGAGAAAATAAATGCATCATGGTTCTTACAAAAACAACATATGTACAAATACTTCTCTCTGCATCCTTATTCTTCTCGTGCAGCCCAAATATCGAAAACTCAAAAAAAACAACCATTGACCCTCGATCTTACAACCTCGGCATCATCGGAGGTTTCAGCGAACTGGTGGATGTGGGAGTTAAAAAATTAGCCTTCAGCGAAGCGTTGCCACCGGATGAAATGGATAAACTGATTGATGAAGCAGAAGTAATTGCAAAACGTAATCACGTAAAGCTGTACAGAGAAAATGACCTCATTGTAACTTACCTCTTCCCTGCCGATGTTGCTGTTGGAAAGGATGTACTGCTTATCTACAATGGCAATACGCTGGATGAATATTTAACACTGAAAAATGAGATTAAAAAACTGCAGTCAGATCATAAATATACCGAAGAAGCAAAAACAGAGACAAGCATCCGGCTTGGAAAAATGCTCAGCTATCCGAGCCAGAAGATCGATGAAATGATCGCAGGGAATAAGAAATAAGCCTCTCTTCTCTTGCTTACCTCACCAGCGTGAACTTCTGCTGAGAAGCAGAACGACCATCCGTTACTACTAAATAATAAACACCTTGCGGTAAATTTTTGGCTTGGATTTCTTCGAATGAAATATTATTGATCCCTGAAGAAAGACTTTTGTTCTCATTATATACCTTCTCTCCTAGTTGATCGTATATCGAAAGATTCGCCAGATGTGCCGAGTTTGAATTTATCGAGACAACACTTTTTTCTGTAATTGGATTAGGAAAAATTTCAACAGCAAGTGCTTCTTTATCAATTTCATTTACTCCCAAAGCTAATGTGATACGTACGCTGTCCATAACAACAGGCGTCAGGGGCTTATTGTTGCCATCTACAGGCACAACCCCAATGGCCTGAACCACCGAAAAATTTGTTATCACTGTCGCGAATGCTGGGTAATTAGGATCTAAAAAGGCATTGTTCACCAGATTGATATAGAACTGACTGGTAGCCGTATTAGGTCCGGCATTGGCCATGCCGAATACCTTTTGTAAATTACTTACAGGAGGAGTTAATTCATCGGGAATAGTAACTCCCGATCCACCGGTACCGGTACCTGTTGGGTCTCCACCCTGGATCACAAAACCGGCAACTACCCTATGAAAAATGATGCCATCATAAAATTTTGCTTTCACGAGGTTCAAAAAATTAGTCACAGTGATGGGGCGCTTTACATCCTCCATCGCAGCGACAAAAGTTCCCTTGGTAGTATAAAACGTTACTTGTGTCTGAGCGCCTGAAAGCTTCACGATCAAAGCGAAAGAGATCATTAAAATAGCAACAGATAATTTTTTCATAGGTTGTTTTGGTGTATTAGATTATACAAATATAGATAAAGTTATCTTATTTGTTGATCAATATCTGCCTGGAAGCAGTTTTTACTCCCGAATTGAACTGCAGAACGTATGATCCGGAACTGATCTCTTCACAGTTAATGCTCACGCAGCGGGTATCATTTGCTTGTGTCGTATTAATTTCTTTTCCGGTTACATCAAGCAGTTTAATGCTCATATGGTCAAAGGATTTTGAAAATAGGATCTGAAGCTTATCACGAACAGGATTCGGAAATATGGAAATGTATTTTAGCATCTCATTCTCGCTGACAGATAACACCGAGCTGTTTGCCTGGATGATCCACAGGTCGGGATCCAGTTTTACAGAATCAACTGTAAACGGAAGGGTCACCGAAAAACTTTGCCCTGAAAAAGTATGATCAAAGCGTATGATAGTATCGTGTGTTTGATCTTTAAATTCTAACGGCAAAGGCAGCTCAAAAAATGAAACTGACGGATCGGATTGGGTTTGATTGATCGTCAGGTTAACGGTGCTGCCCGACTGATTCCATGTGATCTGATAAGAAGGAAACCCCTCTCCGGTAAACCAGTCGTTAAAATACCAATTCAGGTTTTGTCCGGATGAAACTTCAAAATGATGTTTTAAATCCGAAGTATGTGCAAATCCATAAGCGAGGGTGGGATCGTTCAGGTAATTATTGATCGCAGCAAAAAAAACTGAATCCCCAAATATCCAGCGAAGCTGATGGAGCAGCATCGCACCTTTTGCATAGCTGAGCCTCGCATCAAATATCCGGTTGTAATCTGTAGTATCGTTTACCCACACAGAGCCATTGGGTTTGCTGGTAATATCACTGATTCTTATCTGCTTGAAGGGCATCCAGTAAAAACCATTGAGCATATGTTCATACACTATTCCTGAAAGATAAGTGGCAAAGCCTTCGTTAAGCCAGATATCAGTCCAGCTTGCACAAGTAATTTTATCACCAAACCATTGATGGCCAAGTTCGTGTGCCAGTATTTCAAAGCCATAGTCACCGAGGAAGGTCATTGTTTGATGCTCCATGCTGTGGCCTGTCTCAACATGTCCGTACTTTTCATTTATGAATGGATAGACCCCAAACAACGTATCATACAACTGCATGATAGGAATATCCATAGCGCTTTGGACGGCAAGTGTGGCTGAATCTTCAGGATAAACAAAACTTTGTTCAATCAGGTTTGTTGCACCAAATGGAACTGTGTTTGAATACTCGGCATAATTTGAGACCGCAAAACAGATCAGGTAAGTAGCAATGGGATAACGGGTCTTCCAACAAAAGATCTTATTGGGCCCGCTCACTGTTGTAGAAACAAGCAAGCCATTACTCGCTACTTTATTTCCTAAAGGAGCAGTCACTATTACATCCACAGAATCAATTTTATCTGTCAAACTATTCTTACAAGGCCACCAATCGCTTGCCCCGTAAGGTTGAGAAAGTGTCCATAGTACAGGGCTGCTGTTTGTGACGCTGTGCGGTGTTTGCTCAAATGAACCAAAACCTGTGCTGGCCGGTTTGCCTTTATAAAAAACAGAAATTGAATCAATGACATTGATTCCAATAATTAATGGCAAAACGGAATTGATCGTATTTGCTGAATGAGAGAATACCAACAAATTGCCATGGTATTTTACGGAGTCAACAGCAAGAGAGTCTGATAAATTAAATTTGACGGAATCAAAATTTGCCGTGAGCGGCTTAAAGTAGGTAGTGATCTTTCCATGGATATATTTCACAGCAGGGTCTACTTGCCATTCGCAGCGGTGGTAAACAATATCGTAATCAGAAATGGTAGTAAATAAACCCGAACTCTTTTTAAAAGGTTTTTTTTCTGATTCGGAAATTTTCAAAAGCTCTTCACGAGAAAATTTTTCCTGCGCCTTTGTAAGAAGAGTAGAAAATAAACAGATAAAAATCAATAACAGGGATTTGTAAGTTGTAAACCAACTTTTTGTTTCTTCTACAGTCCCACTAGGATGCAGCACGGAAATTTTATACTTGCTATTTTCTTCTCCAAGTGCCATCTGAAAGGCACTTAATGGAATAGGATCATCCATACTTATCACCGCTGTTTTCCTGTCATTTGAAATATCAACAAACGTAACATGCTCCAGTACAAGCAAATTGCTTTTAACTTTAGCTTCGCAGTTTTCACAGGTCATTCCGGTTACCAGATAGGTATGGGTCATGCTTAAAGTTAGTGAAAATTCGTATTCTTCCGTATTTCTTAACTAAACCCAGTTCATAATTATGATTTGGAAATATCAAATGAATAATCTACCTTTGGAGTATGCATAAGAGGGTGCTTTCGATATTGCTAATCCCCATTGTACTAATATGTACATCCGGAGGCACTATTTATATGGAGCATTGCGGCATGAGCAAGAATCCCTCCTACTCTCTTTCAAATGAAAAATCATGTTGCTGCAGTAAAACAATGCATGAACGTTGCTGCAATCAAGAAAAGATTGTCATCAAAAAGATTGATGATCATTTCTCTTGCACCGCATCTGCCAGTATTCATCCTCTTGAATCAGCAATTTTTATTTTACCAACACTTTACATAAGAGAAATTTCTCCTCAGTTTATTCCTTACTCCATATATGTAAACAATCACGCGCCTCCAAATGCCTCTGCCCCTCTCTTTGTTCTGTACAAATCTCTTCTGATCTAGTCTTTCCAGCGTTATTTTTTCTGCTTATTCCTATAAGTGAGTAAGCTATTTGCATTCTATTGCAAGAATTAATTTAATATCAACTATACAATAAAAGCAATTCAAATGATCAAAAGCAAACACATCGTAATGTCATTATTCGCAGGAATATCCATCGCGATAATGGCCATGATTCCGGAAAAATCAAGTTCGGGAGCTCCTGCTTCTCATACAGGGGCACCGGGCGAAGCTAGCTGTGCAACAGGCAGTTGCCACGATGACAATTCCGTGAATTCGGGAAATGCAATTTTATCGATCGACCTGGGCACTGTCGCTAATTATACACCCGGACAAACATACCCTGTTAAGGTAAGAATCAAAGAAGGATCCGTAAATCGTTTTGGGTTTGAAATACTTGCTTTGGTGAACAGTGATTCTTCAAATGCAGGAACCTTACAGCTGGCTGATGCATACAGAACACAGCTGACCAAGAATCAATACGCTCTATTCAACAGACAATATATCACTTATACCTATGATGGCACAGACGCTGTAAGCCCGGGTGTTGGAGAATGGATTGTGAACTGGAAGGCCCCTGCAACAAACGTTGGGCCTGTTACATTTTACGCCAGCGGCGTTTCTGCTGATGATGACGAATCAGATAAAGGAGATCATGTATACACAAAAAGCCTTGTGCTTCAACCTCTTTAATCAAAATACTTTTAAATCAAACAAAATGAAAACGAACCATATACTATCCATCGCAGTACTTATCGTATGTTCATGCATTACGTTAAGCAGCTTCAACTACAAAACAACGGGTGGGCATCCATCAGCTACCGGAGGTCCGGGAGAGCTTACCTGTGCTAATGCATCTACAGGATGCCATAGCAGTGCCAGCATAACGAACGATAATACCAACCTGGTGAACACGCTTACCTTTTCAACATCTGATTCATCGTATGTGCCCGGGCAGACCTATACTATCCTACTTCAGACTAAAAAAACCGGCATCACTAAATTCGGATTTGAAATAGGCGCTCTCACCACAAGCGGTAATTCCAATGCGGGCACCTGGGTAATTACGGACGCTGCACGTACACATACCATTACAGGTACCGGAACTTTATCAACCAGAAAATATGTGACCCACAGCACCAATGGAACGCCTCAAACAGCTCCAGGTGTCGATGTTTGGTCTTTCAACTGGAAAGCACCCTCAACCAATGTCGGAAATATCAAATTCTATTACGCAACCAACTGCACAAACAATAATGCAGCAAATACCGGGGACCAGCTATTCCTCTCTTCATTCCAGATACATCCTTCAACAGGAAACGGAATAGCGGAATGGGTGGATGAATCAGAATTTAATGTTTATGCAGATCAGGAATCTCATGAATTACTGGTAAATTATATGCTGAAAAAAGAATGCGAGTTATCATACAGCATTTTTGATTCACAGGGAAAAGCAGTTCAGAATATTGCTTCTGCTACTAAATCCCTAGGTCAGAATACAGATAAGATCAACCTGTCAGGCTCTATCAGCAATGGAATCTACTTTGTCAATCTCAATATAGCTAATAACATACTAACGAAAAAAATAATCCTGCAGTAAGGGATTATCATTTATTAAACATTCGCTCAATGAAAAATATACTTTCTACATATATTGTCTTGCTTTTTTGCGCAAGCGCATCTGTTGCCCAGACGACAGCGATGGACTTCACCAAAAAAGATTGCAACGGAAAAGCACATCATCTCTTTGCGGAACTTGACTCAGAAAATGTGGTCATCATGGAGTTTTTCCATACTTGTCCGTCCTGCGTGGCGGCTGCAAATGATATGAAACCAATGTACCAGAACCTGGCTGCAAAATATGGGAACAAAGTTCGTTTCTATGTTGCTCCGGGTGATGACAGCTATGCTTGTTCCTCAGTAAATCTATGGATCACCAATAACGGGTTTGCCACGATGACGGTCCCTTTTGATTCAGGATCCGTACAAACAGCTTATTACGGAGGAATGGGTATGCCTACGATCGCTGTTGCCGCAGGAAGCTCTCACAAGCTTTTGTACCTTGCTAATCAGAATGTTTCTTTCGCAACCGGCGATACCGCCACGATCGATTCTGCAATACGCAACTTTCTGGATTCGGCGTTTGCCGGAGTTCAGAATATCAACACGAATGTTTCTGTAACTATTTATCCGAATCCTGTTGCCGATCATTGTTCCATAATTATTGAAACAAAAACATCCGGCATACTGAAACTGGAGCTGACAAATATCTCAGGGCAAAAGATCAGAGAACTGGCGGATGAGAAAATTCAAGCAGGCATTTGGAACAAGGATTTTCCGCTTTCTCTGCCTCGTGGTGTTTATTTCATTGAAGGCCTCTTCAATGAAAAACCATTTCAGGAAAAAATTACTATTTTGCATTAATATTTTTATTGCAAAATGCGCAGCACTCTTGTTATTGCTTACTTATCAGCTTTTCTCTGTAGTGATTCCTACTCACAGAATCCTTTATTTATTCCGGATACATTAAGCGGAACTACATTCAATATTGCTGTTCAATCCGGCACAACCACTTTTTTTGCCGGACATAACACGCCAACTTACGGTTATAATGGAAACTTACTAGGGCCTACACTGCTGATGAATAAGGGTGATAGTGTGACTTTAAATGTCACCAATAATCTTGCGGTTCCCACTACGGTGCATTGGCACGGTTTTCATCTGCCTGCAAAATATGACGGTGGCCCGCATCAGATCATTGATCCGGGAAAGACCTGGAGCCCTTCATTTAAGGTACGTAATGAGGCTTCTACATTTTGGTATCATCCCCACGGAAACATGAAGACCGAAGTGCAGGTTACAAAAGGACTTGCTGGGATGATCATAATACGTGACAGCACAGAAGCTACCTACGCTCTTCCCAGAAGATACAAATTGGACGATTTCCCGCTGATCGTGCAATCAAAAGGGCTGGATGTGCTTTATCAGTTTACCACCGGTTATCATAGAGATACCGTTTTGATGGTCAACGGAACTATCGACCCATATCTTCAAGTTCCTAAACAGGTAGTGCGATTTCGTTTACTGAATGGTTCTGCAGACAGAACCTATTATTTTGGTTTATCAGATTCCTCAGATATGCATCTTATCTCTTCCGATGGGGGGTTATTATCACAGCAAATTACAACCAAAAGAGTAAGGCTGTCTTCAGGAGAAAGAGCGGAGATTCTGATCGACTTTGGTGCGGATACTGTCGGCCAGCAAAAATATCTTATGAGCTTTGCTTCTGAATTACCGCATGGAATTATAGGTGCAGATTCGGTAGGGACCAATACCATTGTTCTGGGAGATGGATATTACACCAACCCCTTGAACGGAGCTGATTTTAATCTTTTGCGTTTTGATGTTGTGTCAACAACGGCAAATCCTGTAACTACTATTCCTGCTTCGTTTACACCCGTAGTTCCTATTCCCACTGCGTCAGCTACGGTAACCAGGAAATTAATTTTTTTCCCCGATACAGGTTTCGCAGGCCAACAAGGATTTGTTGAAGGCCCCTTTTTCATCAATAACAGATTATTTAATATGGACTCGATCAATCAGGTTGTTTACCTGAATGATGTTGAAATATGGACACTGATCAACCAAACTCTGGTAGCGCATCCATTTCATATTCACGATATACAGTTTTTTGTAGTAGACATTAATGGTACTCCTCCCCCGCCCCAATACAGCGGACTAAAAGATGTGATGCTGGTAATGCCCAATGATACGGTGAGGTTCATTACCCGGTTTTCCGATTTTGCTGACGACAGTGTTCCCTTCATGTACCACTGCCATTTATTGCACCATGAAGATGAAGGCATGATGGGTACATTTATAGTGATTGATACGACCAACACTTCAGTTTACGAAAATATACTCCCTAAATACATCAGCATATATCCTAATCCCTCTTCAGGAAAAATCCACGCTCAATTCGAAAGATCAGATATATACAATACGTTCGTGTATAATACGATGGGAGAATGTGTTCAGAAAAGTATTTTTAGCGGGCAGACGCTAAATCTGGATACCGGTTCCTATCCAAACGGGATGTATTACCTGCGTGTGCAGAGCAGGAAAGGCTCTTACTATTCTAAAATAATAGTGCAGAGATAGTTTATTCGATAGCTATTTTCTTATCCAGTACTGTTTTAGAGGAGTTGATGCGGATGAAATACATCCCGCTTGACAAATTTATATGTAGGGTTGAATTTCCCGAAGCAGGGATTTCAAAAGATGGTTTCTGATATACTACATTTCCTAATACATCGTAAATCTTCAATTCACCTTTTACGGCATATGCATTGTCTGAAGTAATTGTAATTTTTCCATCAGAAGGATTGGGGAAAACATTTATTTCTTCTTTCTTCCCGTCCAATGATGCGACTCCTTCAGCCACAACAGCAGGTAAATGGCTATAAGAATATGATTCTATAAAGTGATTGTAATAATTATAGGTGCTGTCTATATAGTAATGCATTCCCAGGATCGGCTGCCCATTGGTTTTATCAAACCATGTATAATAAATATTATTGGTGATGGTTGCTGTTATCGGTACGCACATACCCGAATCCAGGTTGGTTTCAACCACTTTAATTCTTGCAGCACCAACATAACTTGCCGATGGCAGCTTAAGTGTACCGTAGGCATCGTAGGTAACTGTTCTGGTATAATAAGAATGATAATACGGGCAAGTTAATGTTGAAGTATGACTGCTGTAAAAATCCGAATAGGTATTTCCAAAATCCATAGGGCATTTTTGATTTTTTTTGGGATCCCACGCAATGCGAAATTTATAATCGGATTGATAATCTCCATGATAGGTAAGGCTATCGGGTGAATATCTATAGTACAAATAATCTCCGTTATCTAAAACCATAAGATTAGCGTCCGGGTAATCGTTCGCAGTATCTATCGAAACTGAAGGAGATAAATATTGCCGAAGGATAGGAATAGTGTTGTTGCTCGTCATAGCTGAAAAATCCCATGTCAGGTTTGCACCTCCCGCACTTACAGGATCCACTCCTATAGTATCATATTGTGTGATCATACCTGCGAGGCTGTCTCCATAAGCAGGCCGGTTGATACAGTCATTGAATATATATGTCTGAGCATGGGCCGTAATGGCACAAACAGTTGCAAATAAAATGGAAAGTAATATTTTTTTCATAAAATTTTGTTTGATTAGTTAGAGACAATAATTTTTTGTAAAACAGATTTATCCCGGCTTGATATTTTTAAAAAATAAACTCCCGGTAAAATATCTTCAGTACGATTAAAGTCTTTTTCCTGTTTTCCCTGACCTTGGGAACAATTCAGCAATTCAGCGGCTTTTTTCCCATCAAGGATATACAAGGATATAGATACTATGCCCGGCTGGTCAAGAAAATAAGAAAGATGTATTTTATCTTTCACCGGATTTGGAAATATACTCAGGTTAAATATATTTGCATCCAACGCAGCAACAGCATTTGGATCAGGAAGTAAAACCATACTCGTGGTTTTGCCTTTGTCACCAGCATTCGAAGCATTAAAATTGGCGCCAAGCAAGGAACAATATAAAAAAGCAGTGTCAGGTGTTACCGGAGCGGTCCATTGAAATGAAAAGGTTGCTGTATTTCCTGAACCGGACGGAGCTAAATGACATACATTGGTTGGCTGGCCTGCATTCACCATCTTCTGACAATTAGAACCCACGCTTCCGAATACGCCCTGATCCAATGCAGCAAATGGGTCTGTAGAGTTCAGAATTTCAAGATCAAATCCATATTTAGGATAAGAACCGGAACCGGTAACGTTAAGGGTGTATGTAAATCCGGGCGTGTATTTATTTCCCGGAGCAAAAGCCGGAGTTGCCGTAATACTCACTGTAGGAATGGTAGCTCCACCTGTATGGCAGCCGATCTGACTGCAAGTACTTCCACCATCGTAAGGAGAACCTGTCTGGAAAACTATTCCTGCAGAATGAAGCGAATCAAAAAATGTAAATGCCGGAATAATCATACTTGCTATTAGTATAAAAAGGAGAACAATATGTTTTTTCACAGTCTTTCTTACTGAATGATTACTTTTTTAGTCCATGTATTTTTTTCGTCTGATAAACGGATAAAATACAACCCGCGGGATATATCGGGTACTTGAATTTTTCCGGTAAAACTAGTTCCGTTGCCTGCCATATCTCCTGTCTTGATTTCTTCTCCCACAATATTAGTGAGGGAATAACGAATTTTTTCTGCGCTGCTTAACCCTTCAATCATAAACGATGTCGTAGCCGGGTTTGGATAAATGGTAAATCCTTGAAGCGAATTTACCTCCTCAATTCCGACTACAGCGGTGATGTTAATGTTATCAAGATAAATTCCTTCTGCCCATCCGGAGCGGTTTTCAAATGCGAACATCACACTTGCCTGCCCGAGCAGACTATTTAAGCTCACAGCATCATTGCGCCATTGGGAACTTGTTGGAGAAAAACAAGTGGGAGAAGCAGCCGTGATATCAGGAGCCGTTGCAAGTACAGCGCCTCCCTTACCATATATCTTGTTCCAGGTGGTACCGCAGTTTATAGAAGAATAAACATTAAGCGTGTCTGCATAAATAGTACCGGAAATATTGGCTTTTGCATAGGCAACATCAAAAGTCATGTTTGCACTGGTTGCCGCAGAAAAATCATACGGTGTAGTAATAAATCGGTCTTTTTGACCTGTGATATCCGTAGAAGGTGTACAATTATCAAAGTAAATAGAATGAGAACCGGTTTTAGCAACACTCGCATTCACCACCCATGCTGTATTGCTATTCGGATTATATAATGCCCATCCGTTAGGAAGATTAGTGCCATTGCTTTCAAATCCTTCCAGTATAGGAAGTGCCGCAGCTGTTGTATTAACATTAAAAGAAACTACAAGCTGATCATTAGCCGAGTTTCCATCCGTACTTCCATTAGGGCCGCTAGTAGAACTTGTAAATGTATGCGCACCCGCAGAAACTCCTGTTATAGGAGAAAGAGTGACTTGTGCTGTTGCTCCTGAAGCAAGAGAGCCTGTCCATGGTTGTGTTTGATTAGGACTGCTATCCAAATGATAATTGATCGTGCAGGAAGTCAAAGTAGAAATACCAAAATTCTGTATAGTTACAACGGGTGTAAAAGAAGAACTGCATATAATGCCATTCGGAGTTGAAATAACAGGAACACCGGCATCTAAAGCAACTGTGCCAGAAAGTTTATACAGATCTTTCGTCTCGTTGCTTTGATCGTCCATTCCGGTACAGACATAACCGGCATTTCCAATAACAAACGAAGTAGGTCCAAATACTCCCAATCCTGGATATGAGGCAATAGCAGTCCACGTATTTCCGGCAATGTCATAGGCATAAAATTCCTGGTGAAAAACTCCGGCAGGTTCAGTAATACCGCAACCTGAATATATTTTACCTCCACCAATAAAGAATGATGCACCCGCCACTACTCCAGGTCCGGGCATATCTGCAAGTGTTGCCCAGGTATTTGCAGTCGCGTTATAAGAATAGAATTTTTTACTGCCGCTTCCCGATGAGAGATGGCCTTCGCTTAGATAAATCAGCCCGTTTGCTTCAGCAGTAACCGGGTGATGCATGCCCCCTCCCGGGTATGTTGCTTTCGCAGTCCAGGCATTAGTAGCAGGATCGTATTGCCACCAGTCATTTTTATTTCCACCGGAATTATCACCAAAACCAATGTAGAATTTACCATTCATAACCGCATAACCCGGATGGTCCCGTCCTGCACCAGGAAAAGTTGCTTTTGAGGACCAGGTAGAAGTAGAAAAATCATATTCCCACCAGTCTGTCACGAAGGTAGAGCCGGAATGCCCAAAACCAATGTATGCTTTATTATTGATCACACATCCTGCACCGTATGATCTCACAGGACCTGCATAACTTGTAAGCTGCTTCCAGGTATCTGTACTGCTGTCATACTCCCAAAAATCTTTATACTGGGCACCGCTGGTACCATTCTCGCCTGTTAATATATATCCTTTGGTTCCATTGCTGAACGCAACTGCGTGGTCTCTGCCAACGCCCGGAAGGCTTGCCATCTTTGTCCAGGATACCTGAGCTGAGAGTTGCAAAAGGCTCAAGGAAAAAGCGAATAGTAAAATTTTATTTTTCATAATTTTTAATGTTTAGGTTGATGAATCTTATAAAAGATATTGATTGATTATTTTATAATTACTTTTTTCGATTCCAGTCCTTCATTGCTAATCACATTAATAAAATATGTGCCCTTTGCAATTCCATCTGCAGATAAGGAATATTTAACGTTGCCATTTACAGAACCAAGATCTGCTTCTCTGATCAACTTTCCATTCAGGTCGATCATTTGAATTTTCAGATTTTCAGCTTTCTCTGTATTAAAATCAACAGAAATATTTTCGCTGGATGGATTTGGATACACATCAATGCTGTTTACAAAACCACAATGATTTTCAACGGAAGTAGCAGTTCCTGAAAAAGCAAGATTATCTATCCATAAATAATCGCCATTAGTTGGATTTGCTCCGCTTGCTTTAAGCACAATAATACAGGTATCAGGAACATGTGAATTTACATATGTAAAGGGAATAGAAAAAGTTGCCCAACTCATAGCCATACCTGAAAGTGTTTGGGTTGCTGTTCCAACCGTCTTTCGCATGTTCGTCATAGCATCCCAATAAGTGAGAGTAACTGATATTGCCCCCTGGCTGCTTCCCATTATCATGTGCTGCCATGAACCTGTAAAATTTGCAGGTTGCTGAGTGTATGCAAAACCGGATTTAGGAAGCATAGTCATAGAGTCCAATTTACCGCTCACGGCAATTCCGTTTGCCACGCCCGCAGGGGTAGTTTTTGAAGTAAGTTTAAGATATGCAGAACCCACAACGCCCGGAGTTCCTTTTGTGGCAGTATAAACAGACGCCAGCTTAGTCGTATTATTCATCGTGCCCCATTGTGCAGGATTTTCATAATTGCCCATATTAGTCCATGTTTCAAAGCTGGGATTGGGAATTTGAGCAAAAACCGAAACTGATAAGATGCTTCCTGTTATTAGAGTGATAATGTTTTTCATACTAAATAATTTTTACGAGATAAATAGAACAATTTTTATTGACGAACAGTGCAAATATGCACCCTCAATAAAAATTAAACCCGTAAAACACTATTTAAGATCAACAAAGAAGTGCCTGATTTAGGAGGAGGAGAATGGTAATTACTTATAACTGAAAAAGAAATGGCAGATAAAGGGCTTGCATAGACTGGCATGAACTGAAGGTCCAAACATTGTACAAAACCAATTTCAGCCATAGTTGCTGAAGAAGACTTTTGTTCTCCTTTTAAAGTAAGATTGATATTTTGATTTTTACAGCATCCGCTGTTCTTCATCATGTTACCGCATGCACAGCCTTCACTCTTATCACCCAAAACAGAAATGCCTACAGAAGCTACCCTGCCACCACAATAATGGAAACATAAGGTGCTTCCACTAACCAAAAAAACATAAAGGATAGCAAACAATATGGACGTGATTTTCTTCATTATCAATAATTACTGAGCAAATATACTCTTATAATGTTAAAATCCAAAATTTATGAGGATATATTTTTAAACAAATGTAATACGCCAAAACTGCCTTTTTTCGCCTTACTCACCTTTTTGTACAATAATCAAGGCATGACATTTACCATTTTCAGCAGCATTAATAAGGAGATTATAAATACCTGAATGAAGATCAGAAACACCTATAAGTTCGGTATTTAAACCACTATTCAGACGTGTCGGAGATTCAATCAACTTCTTTCCAGTTACATCATACACACTTACTGCAGCTCCTATTGGTTTATTGGAATAAATAGTATAACCAATTACATTGGAATTTATCACTGGGTTCGGATAAACCAACAATGAAAAAATGGAACTCGTTAATGCTTCTATTCCATTTTTAGGGAAAATGATATCCACGTCCTGGAACTGTGAATTATTGCCGCACATATTTACTACTACAAGCGTTATAATGTAATTCCCTGTATCATTGTAAACATGCATAGTATCCTGGCCGGCTGCAAAAGTGCCATCACCAAAATTCCAGTAGTGATTGGCTTTAGTTTCAATCGAATGAACAAAAACAGTGTCCAGGGATTGACTAAACGAAAAAATAGGATTCGGGATTCCATAGCTATACACGTAAATATTTTGGATCAAAGTGTCCGCTTTGGAACCATTTGAAGCAATTAATTTCACAACGTACCAGCCCGTATCTGCATATTGATGGATTGGAAACTCGCTGTTGGAAGATTTTCCGTCACCAAAGTCCCAATAATAGCCCGTAGCGCAACAAGAGGTGTTTGTGAATTGGTCGGCACATTGCTGAAATGAGAAAGAAGCATGAATGACTGTATCAACAATTATTTCTTTGGTAATAGACATGTAATGTCCGTTATCAGCAGATAGAGTTACACTATACGTGCCAATGGCAGGAAATTTGAAAGCGATGTTCGTATCGAGATCTTTATGAGGAGAAACATAAATAGTATCAAGCGCTTTTCCAACAAAATGAAAAATTGTCCAGTTGGGCTTAAAAT
>JAHEYK010000071.1 GCA_023251625.1 Bacteroidota bacterium | reverse complement strand
TATCCAATTGAGCTACGAGTGCGGTTAAGAGTGGCAAATTTAGAAATAAGAGTGGAATACAGAAGGAATTTAGAGGATCAAATTAATCACTCCTTGATCACCTTCTGCACATAGGTAAGATTTCCGCTATATACTCTCAGCAGATAAATTCCGGAAGGCAGGTGAGAAATGGTAAGGGAGGTTTTTGGGATCTCCACCTTTCCACCAATTAATATTTTTCCTTGAAGGTCAATAATCTCAAAAGTGGCGTTGCGATTTGTCTCATCGCTTTCAAAAGTAAGTTCATCGTGAACAGGGTTTGGATAAATGCGCGGAGCATGCGTTGCAGGATCATATTTATAAATGTCGGTTACCAGCGGGGCAAACACAAGATGCCTTGCTGCGCTCGAGTCATGCCAGTCTTCATACGTAAGATGCAGCAATCCATCATTGCCGAGTTTTAGCGACTGGTATTCACCGTTTGAGCGAGTAACTGTTGGATTAGGCCAGGAAAGTAAAGTTGTTTCAGAAGAAAATGTTTTTCCTTTATCTGTCGAATAGATGTATGCAAGGCTATGCGCCACTGAGTCCCACTTATTATAAACCAAATTTACATTTCCTCCATTGTCAATCACACCTTCGCAGTAAGCCGACCACTTGGCAATAGACTGAGAAGTCCACGTATTGCCCGTGTCCAGGCTGGTTAGATAAAATAAATCCGTGAGCACATGCGGTTGATGTGCAATGATACCCATGTGACTGAAACTTTTGCTCGTTACAAGTTTAGTAATGCTGCTTCCGCCCGCAAACGCAATCGTGTCGAACGGCTTCCAAGTCAATCCTTCGTCCTTACTTTTACTGAAATATACCAGATGGCTGTTCGATCCGCAATAACTAATGCAAAGATTATGATTAACAGTCCAGCCCAAACTGGAACACATCTCCCCCACCTGGTAACTGCCTTGCTTTTTTTTCTGAAACACAAGTGTATCTTGCCACGTTAATCCGCCATCGAACGAACGCATGAAAACTATCGGAGTGCCGCGTGTGAATGATAAAAAAACATGTCCGTTGCCCGAGCCAAGTACAGCCGGAAAATCATCGAACGTTCCCGAAGAATCTGGCTTGCTCGCCAAACTCCAGGTAAGACCATCATTCGTAGATCTGTACATCCAAATATCATATTCGCCATATCCACCAACGGGAATTGCCATTACTGCACAATAAACATTTCCAATACTATCTGTTCCCAGCACAGGGTCGGGATTACTCAGAAAAACAGTTGAGCCCTTTCTTGTAAAAACCGAATCCCACTTTGCTCCGTTATTTGTGCTGCGGTAAATGGTAAAATAAGATTGCCCCTGTCCGTTTCCTCCGAACATAGTAGCAACCAAAAAAGTATTCTTGACCGTTTGTATAGAAGAAAGTTCAGTAACCATTTTCCTATTCACTGTATCAGGGCCCGTACCCATGATCAGATCAGGATGAAAATTATTTTGGGCATTGGCAGTAAGCGCACCTAACAGAATAATAAAAAACAATCTGAACTTTCTCATAGGCATATTATAAATGAATATCACAAAGGTAAAACTTGCCGGATTAAAGCACCACCCTTTTGAATTATTTCTTTACGCACATGTAATGACCCAAAATGAGTCTTCATTTCCTGTTGGTAGTTTTCTCTACCTTTGCTGAAATATTTTTCTGTGCAAACCACTCACCGTCCCGTTGTAATTTGGCTACTTACCGGATGCTTTTTGATCTACGCGATGGTGGTGATTGGTGGGATCACAAGACTTACAGGCTCAGGACTTTCAATTACAGAATGGAAAATAGTTACCGGCACCCTTCCTCCTCTTTCAGAAGAAGCCTGGCTGAAAGAGTTTGATGCTTACAAGCAGATCCCTCAATACAAGCTCATCAATTCAGATTTTCAATTATCTGATTTCAAAAAAATATATTTCTGGGAATATCTTCATCGTTTGATCGGCCGAATGATAGGAATAGTTTTTCTTGTTCCGTTCATTTGGTTCTGGCTAAAGAAAAAATTACCTGAGGGTTTCATGAAGAAAGCCTGGGTATTATTTGCACTGGGAGGATTTCAGGGATTTCTTGGCTGGTTCATGGTCAAAAGCGGACTCACAGAAAATGTGCATGTGAGTCATTACAGGCTCGCAATTCACTTAATAAGTGCGTTCACTGTTTTTGGGTTTACGTTTTGGTATGCGTTGGACATAGCAGCCACCCCAACCCTAAAGGGAGAAAATGCTCCAAAAAGTCCCTTTAGGGATTTAGGGTTAATGCTTCTTGCTGTTGTTGTTTTACAAATAATCTACGGAGCCTTTGTTGCCGGCCTCAAATCTGGCTACGGTTACCCTACCTGGCCTAAAATGGGAGATCAATGGGTGCCGGATGATATAACATCTCTTGAACCGATATGGAAAAATTTTTTGGAAGGCCCTACAGGCGTACAATTCATCCACCGGTATATTGCGTATGTAGTTGTACTCATTGTGGGAATACTTTTTTACCGGGTCAGAAAAATGGGCGCTTCTCCAGTGCAGAAAAAAATCATCAATGCACTTGGAATAATTGTGCTGGCGCAATTTATCCTGGGAGTGATCACACTGCTTTACGGAGTTCCCATCATCATTGCAGTGTTGCACCAAACAGGCGCGTTTTTCTTGTTTGCGACAACGTTACTACTGATACATCGTTTGAGATAAAGTAAACAATGATAAAGCCAAATCCAATTTCAAATATAGATCAAGTCAAACTTTGGACTCTTTATGACGATTCTAATGAACTATTTTTTTATTGAAGAAGAGAGTCAAATAAATGCTTATAACAAAGAAGGAGATATAATTTACCCAGATGCATCTTAACTAAACCAAGCATCCCATTCGTAAATTCGTCCTAATTCGTAATTCGTAGGGGCTATACATCATAATCCACCTTCACAACAGGTGTAACAGGATGGCTCTGGCAGGTGAGAATATATCCTTCAGCAACTTCTGAATCTGTAAGCGCGAAGTTCTTGTCCATGTGAACCTTCCCTTCCAATACTTTCCCCCTGCAAGTAGCACAAACTGCCCCTTTGCACGCAAACGGAGCATCCACTCCATGTTCAATGGCAGCATCGAGGATCGATTTTCTGTCTGAAGCAAGATCAAAAGTTGTTTCTGAGCCGTATTGGATCACCGTAACCTTGCTGATAATCTTTTCTATTCTTGTTTTCTGGGTTTCCATAGGAACAGGGGCCGAAACAAAATATTCAATATGAATTCTCGGCTTGTCTACTTTCTTTTCTTCCAGTGTTTCACGCACATTGTCCATCATAGGGCCGGGGCCGCAAATGAAAAATTCATTGTCGGCTGATAAAAAAATATGTTTATCAAGAAGCTGCTTCACCTTGTCTTTTGACATAACTCCTGTATACAACCCATCAATTGGGGAAGTAGGTTTATCGAAAATATAGTATAGCTTGAATCGGGAAGAATGGGAAGCAGCAAGCTCATCAAGTTGTTTTTTGAAGATCGTGGATGCTTCATTCAGATTTCCGTAAAATAAGACCATAGAAGAATTTGGCTCCGACTGCAAAACGGTTTTCAAAATTGAAAGCATGGGTGTGATGCCGCTTCCTCCTGCAAACAAGGCATAATTCTTTTTATGTGCCGCATTCATCGGGGAATGAAATCCGCCCATGGGTGTCATCACATCCACCTCTTGCCCTCCTTTGAAATTATCATAAATGAAATTGGATCCTTTACCGCCTTTCACTCTCTTAACTGCCACACGCAGCTCGTTTTCATACACACCGCTGCAAACAGAATAGGACCTGCGGACCTCCTCGCCTTTAACAAAAAGCTTTAAGGTAAGGTACTGCCCCTGAATAAATTTATAATCATCTTTTAAAGATGCCGGAACTTCAAAGTTTACTGAAACACAATCTTCAGTTTCTTTTCGTACATCCGCTACTTTGAGCTTATTGAATTTTGCCATATAACTGAGCGCAAAAATAAAATATTATACCTACAGTAATCTACTAAAATATGAATCGATACTAATATACTAATAACAGCCGAAGAAGTGCTGCCTTTGATTAGTATATTAGTACAAATTAGTAATTTAGTAGGCGATATGTTTGTGCCGAAACTCTTTGTCACGCTCAAGAACTACACCGGAGAAGATTTTTACAAAGACCTGATCTCGGGAATTGTAGTAGGTGTAATTGCCCTGCCACTTTGTATTGCCTTTGCCATTGCATCAGGCGTATCGCCGGAAAAAGGGCTTGTGACAGGTATCATTGGCGGATTTATTATTTCCTTTTTAGGCGGGAGCAGGGTTCAGATCGGGGGGCCTACAGGCGCGTTCATTGTAATTGTTTATGGAATTGTACAGCAATATGGAGTGGACGGTTTGATCTGCTGCACCCTGATCGCAGGCATCCTTTTAATTGTGATGGGACTGGTAAGGCTGGGCTCCGTCATTAAATTTATTCCGCATCCATTGATCGTGGGATTTACGAGCGGTATCGCACTCATCATTTTTTCTTCGCAGGTAAAAGATTTTTTCGGGTTACAGATGGGTGCTGTTCCGGCAGATTTTATGCAGAAGTGGAGGGAATATTTTCTGCATTTTGATACTGTAAATACCTGGTCCGTTGCTATTGCCGGGGGAACGATATTGGTCTCCGCCTCCTTCCCCAAGATCACACGCAAGATTCCCGGTTCTTTGGTGGCTATTATACTGGCCACATTTTCAGTTCAGTATTTTCACCTGAATGTTGAAACCATAGGCAGTAAGTTTGGTGAAATTCCATCTGCATTACCTCTGCCTCATTTTCCGGAAATAAATTTCACCATCATTCAAAACCTGATACGACCTGCCTTTACGATCGCACTGCTGGGAGGAATTGAATCACTTCTTTCGGCTGTGGTTGCCGATGGAATGATAGGCGGAAATCACAAATCGAACATGGAACTGGTGGGGCAAGGAGTGGCAAATATTTTTTCTGCCATATTCGGAGGGATTCCTACCACCGGGGCAATTGCCCGGACAGCAGCCAACGTGAAGAACGGAGGAAGGACTCCCATTGCAGGAATTGTTCATGCACTTACACTGTTGCTCATTATGCTTGTGGTGGGCAAATGGGCCACTTTGATCCCCCTTTCATGCCTTGCAGGTATTTTGGTGATCGTGGCTTACAATATGAGTGAGTGGCGTTCATTTCTGGCAGTATTCCGCACATCCAAAAGCGATGCCGCAGTTATGATCGCAACCTTTTTACTCACCGTGTTTGTAGATCTCACAGTTGCCATAGAAGTAGGAATGGTGCTGGCTGCTTTCCTTTTCATGCGGAGGATGATGCAAATATCAAATGTGAACATTGTGACCCAGGAGATCAGCGAGGCAGATGATATACAGGCTATCAGCCGGTATAAAATTCCGCAGGGAGTAGAAGTATTTGAAATTACAGGCCCGATGTTCTTTGGTGCGGCTTATAAATTCAAGGAATCATTAAAACTATTGTCAAAACCTCCGAAGGTCCTCATTATCCGTATGCGGTCTGTTCCCGTAATTGATGCAACCGGGTTGCATACGCTGGAAGAAGTTTTCAAACAATCGAGGAACAGAGAAATGAAATTCATTTTATCAGGGGTCCAAAAAGGTGTTTACTCTGAACTCGAAAAATCTCATCTGCTTGAAATGATAGGAAAAGAGAATATCTGTGCTGATATAGATATTGCACTTGCCCGCTCCTCTGAATTACTGTGACAAAACACCTCATTTTAAGGATAACTTTTCCTTCCTGATCAATATCATTTTTATTATTTCTTAGTATCTTTACCTTCGTACCATAATCAGAATTATCATGGATATCAAGCAACTGGAAACAAACTTTGACGCCAAGCTTTCGAAGAACGAAAATATTGAGCCGAAAGACTGGATGCCGGATAATTACCGCAAACACCTGATCCGCCAGATATCGCAACATGCACATTCAGAAATTGTAGGCATGTTACCTGAAGGGAACTGGATCACCCGCGCACCAAGCCTCAGGGCTAAGATGATCCTGCTGGCAAAAGTCCAGGATGAAGGAGGGCATGGATTGTATCTGTACACTGCTTCTGAATCTCTTAATATTTCCCGCGATGACCTGTTGGAGCAGCTTCATACGGGAAAAGCAAAATATTCTTCCATCTTCAACTACCCTACCCTGACATGGGCAGATATCGGAGCTATCGGTTGGTTAGTAGACGGAGCTGCTATCATGAACCAGGTGATGCTTCAGCGCACTTCCTATGGTCCGTATGCACGGGCAATGGTGAGGATCTGTAAAGAAGAAAGTTTTCATCAGCGTCAGGGGTATGAGATCATGTGCAAGCTTTCAGTCGGCACCAAAGAGCAAAAAGAAATGGCTCAGGATGCACTCAACCGTTTCTGGTGGCCTACGCTGATGATGTTTGGCCCCCCGGATGCGGAGTCGTCTAATTCTGAGAATGCGATCAAATGGAAAATAAAACGCGAAAGCAACGACCAATTACGCCAGCGTTTTGTGAATCAAACCGTTCCGCAGGCAGAACTGATCGGGCTGACCATTCCTGATAAAAATTTAAAATGGAACGAAGCAAAGAACGGGTATGATTTTGGTGAACCTGATTGGACCGAGTTCAACAATGTAATTCATGGCAATGGTCCTTGCAATAAAGAAAGATTGGGAGCAAGGATCAAAGCACATGAGCAAGGTCGATGGGTAAGAGAAGCAGCCATGGCGTTTGCTGAGAAGAAAAAAGAAAGAGTAGCAGCATAATAATTATGTCATGCTGAACCTGCCTACCGGCAGGCAGGCGCAGTGAAGCATCTTTAGATTCTTCGCTGCGCTCAGAATGACAAATCAAAAAAAGAGATATGGCAAATACAAAAGACAGTCAAGGCCCACTTTGGGAAGTATTCGTACAGAAAAAATCAGGTCAGCCTTTCGTTCACTGCGGCAACCTGCATGCATTTGATAAAGAAATGGCGTTACAGAACGCACGCGATCTTTACACCAGAAGAAATGAGGGAACTGCTCTGTGGGTAGTACCATCAGACGCAATTGTTTCGAGCTCGCCTGAAGACATTGGTCCGTTTTTTGAACCCGCTAATGACAAAGTATTTCGCCACCCAACATTTTATAAAATTCCGGACGCGATTAAACATATGTAACAGCCACCCCAACCCTGAAGGGAGAAAATCATAAAACTCCCTTTAGGGCAGGGGTAACAAATACCATGACTACTAAAGAAGCCCTTTTCAAATACCTACTCCGACTAGGAGATACGAGCATGATCCTTGCGCAACGCAACGCAGAATGGTGCGGACACGGACCATTTTTGGAAGAAGATCTTGCGCTGACAAATATTTCTCTAGATCTGCTCGGCCAAGCAAACTCCATACTGCAATATGCAGGCCAGGTTGAAGGAAAAGGAAGAACTGAAGATGATCTGGCATTTCATCGTACCGAGCGTGAATATTATAATCACCTGATCGCAGAACAGGCCAACGGAGACTATGCCAAAACAATTCTTCGTCAGTTCTTCTGCGATGCTTTTGATTTTTATTTCTATTCTGAATTGGTAAAAAGCAAAGACGAAATGCTGGCTGCCATTTCAGCAAAGTCCATCAAGGAGATCACCTACCACCTTCGCCACTCCTCTTCGTGGGTAGAGCGTTTAGGCAACGGCACCGATGAAAGCCATTCCAGGATGGAAAAAGCGATGGACGAACTCTGGAGGTTCACCGGTGAAATGTTCGAAATGAATGAAGTTGATTCTGTTCTGATAAAAGAAGGCATTGCCATTGACCTGAATGCTGTAAGGCCTAAATGGGAAAATAAAGTAAAAGAAGTGCTTGAGAAAGCTACTTTAAAAATTCCGGCAAACACATTCATGCAAAGAGGCTCACGCGATGCAAAACATACCGAACATTTAGGGTTCATACTCTCTGAAATGCAGTCGTTACCCAGATCTCTGCCTGATGCAAAATGGTGAAGCCCCCACCCTGCCTCCCCCTTCAGGGGAGGAGTAAGTAATGAAATCAAAAAAAGAAATATTGTCGTTGCTTTCTGAAATTCCGGACCCAGAGATCCCCGTAATCAATATTCAGGAATTGGGTGTCTTGAGAGATGTTATTATAAATGAACAAGAAGTTGAAGTTGTTATCACCCCCACTTACAGCGGCTGCCCGGCCATGAAACAGATCGAACAGGACATTATCTCTACGCTAAAGGCTGCTGGAATCGAAAATGGAAAAATAAAACTCGTTTATCATCCTGCTTGGACCACTGACTGGATAACCGATGTGGCAAAAGAGAAATTACGTAAATATGGAATTGCCCCTCCTGAAAAAACCACTTCTGACAAAGGCGCACTGATGGGGAAACAAAAAGTATTGGCTTGTCCGCGTTGTGGTTCGAAAAATACGGTGATGATCTCTCAATTCGGCTCCACGGCCTGCAAAGCACTTTTTCAGTGCAGCGATTGCAAAGAAGCTTTTGATTATTTCAAGTGCATCTGATCAGCGAAGGAATTTTCCGCTCACCACACTATTTTCAGTTCTTGCTTCCAAAAGGTAAACTCCTCTCGACAAATTACTGATATCGACCTGAGAGATCCCAGAAAATATTTTCTCGACTATTAACTCTTTTCCGGATACATCGTAAATATGGATCATGACGTTAGAAGCTGAAGTCGCAACAATTAAATTTCCCTCAGCAGCCCAATATTGAAACTCATTTTTAAGGTCTATATTTTCACTCACCCCCAATGGAGATGCATATTGGTGTGCACCTATATCGATAGTTCCGTTGATTATTATTCCTGAAACATTAGCAGGGTGGGAATATTCAAACGCTGGAGTAAGACTAATGCCATTGCTTGATGTACCTGCATTTGCACCGCTATTGATCGCTTGCGAACTTGCTGTAAGATGGTAGTCATAGCCTGCAGCGTTTACAAATCCTACGCTGGAAATATTTACCGGATGCCAATTATTTGCTGTATCCAGGGTAATAGGCGTACCAAACATCATAGTTCCAATACCTGCAAGAATATTGTTGCGTGATTTATACATGTTCATTCCATTGCCCACCTGAACAAATACCCCACTGGATTTATCATTCACAATAGTATTATTGATAAGGTAAAGATCATGCGGAGCGTTATTCGACAAACTTTCCAATCCATAACCTATTATTCCGGAATTGGTTGAATTAGGTCCTTGTTCAATAATATTTCCCATTACTATTGCCAGTCCTCCATCGGGCATATCCAGCTCCCGGCTTGCATCGCCTGTGCTTTCATTACTGAATCTATTGTATAAAATATAATTCACATGAGCCCGGCTTTTCAGTTCGTGGCCGATAGCGGCGTGATGTGAATAATTGAACATAAACACGAGCGTATCAACATGATTGATGTACAGGTTGTGTGAATAACCATCTCCAAATCCATTGTGATTAAATTCGGTGAATTGAATTACAATTTTACTCGGGTTCAAAGTCCCTGCAAGTATACCATCGTCATTATCATGAAAATAGCAGTGACTTACGGTAAGGTTCATCCCTTCCTGCCTGATGCCGGCCCAGTTCTTGTCAACAGCTGCAACATCATGACAATGCGAGAACTCAATATAACGGACAGTCGTGTTATTTCCACCTATCACCCAAATTCCTTTTTGCCCGTAAGAGGTATTATTCGCATTCAAATGAGCATAGCCATTTCCAACTCCACGGAGCAGCAAATTATTTGCAGTCCAATGTGCCACATCAGCCGTATAGGTTCCGGCATCAATATCTACTGTATCTCCATTTTGCACCAAAGAGGAAACCTGACTGGGCTTGGTATATGTATGTGAAATACCGACCTGCCATATAGTAGCATAGGAGCAGTAAGATGTAACAAATAAGAAAGCAAAAGTGAATACATGTTTCATGGAAGGAATTTTAATCGAATATATCTCCAACAAAGATAGTTTACAAATGAAGCGGCTACAGGAATTGAAAATTATTTGAAGCCCGAATGGTCACTTCTGGCCAAAGATCATCTTGCCGGAACTGTTAATATAACTCATCTGCTGATCCATTCGCACCTTTGCGAGACCCTTAGTAAAATTAGCTGCTTCAGTAAACTTCGGCTTGATCACAAAATTTCCTCTCTGGTCAATATATCCCCACTTTGAATTTATTTTTACAGCTGCCTTGCCTTCAGCAAAACTACAGGCGTCTTCAAATTGCTGGCGGATAATTATTTTCCCTGTCTTGTCAATAAAACTGGAGTTATCATCCATTTTGACAAGCGCTAATCCTTCGCTGAAAGCTTTACTCCCCCAATCGAATTGTGGTGCTATAACCAGGACCCCTCTGCTGTCAATATATCCCCATTTCATATTATTTTCTCTGCCCGACTGAACCAAGGCCATGCCTTCTGAAAAATTTCCTGCATTTAAAAACCGGGGCTGAATAATCATTTTACCTGTTTTATCTATATATCCCCACAGCGAATCTTTTTTGACAGCAGCAAAACCTTCAGAAAAAGATCTGGCTCCGTTAAATTGGGGGGCTAATACTTCTTTCCCTGTTTTATCTATATATCCCCACTTCTGCCCCACTTTCGTTACAACCTGAGCGGGCGAAACTCCTTCTGAAAAAGAAAGCTCACTATACTTGGGATCAATGGCTTTTTTTCCCGCCTTGTCAATACAACCCCATACACCATCGCGCACCATCACTACAGCGATTCCATCCATAAAATTACCGGGTGCTGAATTATAGGCGGGTTCGATGATGATCTTTCCGGCCTGATCAATATATCCCCATTTGCCATTTAGTTTCACCGCTGCCATTCCTTCAGAAAAATTCAGGGCCTCTTCAAATTTGGGGTTGATGATCATTTGTCCTGCGGTATCAATAAATCCGTATTTATCATTCACCTGGCCAAAGCCGTATTTTTCGTTGACCTGTACCGGGAGCAATATTCCCTGGGCATGAACTTCCGCCAATATCATCCACAAAAAAGTAAACGCAATAAATAATGATGCTCTGAAACCGGATCTTATATTCATTGTAATATATTTTAGATAGATCTATGCTGTCTGTTACAAATGTAGAACATAAAAAATCTTCATTTCCAATACCACTTCGCACGTTATACACACCGCAGCGTTAAAAAACCCTGACCCCCTCAGGGGCATCAGGGTTTCTGCGATTCCCTTACTGCATCAGGGAACCTCATCGGACACCAAACATGATCCTGCCAAATTGAACGCTGAACCGGACCTATAGTTCCGGATATTTAGTAAGTGGTGGTATTTTATTAGTAACTGGCAGGATATTGGATGAAATGTGCTCCGGAAGGGCTGCCAAAGAACCTGAAATAATTCATAAATTGCAGCCTTGAAATATTAAGCTATGAAAAAATTTACCGAAGCCGCGTTTTTTGTATTGCTGCTGGTGGTTGCAGGGGGTATTGCAAATGCACAACGATTCAGAGCAGGTTTAACATTAGGAGCCACCGCAACTGACATTGACGGCATGGACACGCGCGATCAGGATAATGATTTTAATAAATTAGGATATACATTGGGTGGAATAATCAATACAAAATTGAATGAGAAAAATGACCTTCAGGTTGAAATAAATTACATCAAAAAGGGCACCATGCAGCTGCCTGATTCCAATAACAACGGGTATTATAAACTTGCGCTGGACTATATCGAAGTCCCATTCATTCTGAGGCATCATGTAAAATTTAACATGGGTAAAATGGAGGTTAAAAAATTTGATTGGGAACTTGGGTTATCCGTTGGCAGATTGGTCAACAGCTCCTGGGAGCGCGGAAATTATCTATACGATATAGATATGAGCAAGATCAATACTACAGATGTGAGTTTTCTTCTTGGATTATCCTATAGTTTTTCTTCCAATATCGGTTTAAATTTCAGATATAGTAATTCGGTCATCCCTGCTGTTAAGCACGATGTAATTCCCGGCTACCTGATAACCTACTATTACAATACAGGTAATAATATGGTCTTTCAGATAGCGCTTAAATTTACGTTTGGAGGATCAGCAGCAAAGGAATAGTGTACTGTTATTAATAATTTGAATTTCAAAAATCAAGTGAAAGCACTTCTTACATCGTTCCTGATCTGTATGGCAACCATCGCTTTTGCCGAAGGTGATTGGGCAAAAAAAGCTGACTTTCCTTCTTCATCGAGAAACTTCGGATTGGGTTTCTCTATAGGGAAGAAAGGATACTTCGGCATGGGTCAAAAGCAAACCAAGCCTTTCATCTATAAATCATACAATGATTTTTGGGAGTACGATCCTGAAACAGATGTATGGACCCAGAAAGCAGATTTTCCGGGTGGGGGACGGCTGATGGCGAGGGGGTTTTCGGTGAACAATAAAATATACGTTGGCTTTGGTTTTGTGATAGCAGCGTATGGCTCCAACGCAGGCGGCAACGATTACCAGACCGACTTTTATGAATTTGACCCGCACTCCAATAAATGGGCCGAAAAGAACGAGGCACGCCTGGGGCGCGGTGACATTTTTTTCGTGCTCAAGGATAAAGCGTATGCGGTTAATCTTGAATACAGAAGTTTAAATATTTACAACGCACAAACAGATACCTGGTTTGCAAACACATGGGGAAAGAAAGAACTTGCCCCTAACCCTGCCGACCTGGCGGGATATGATGTTTGTTTTCCCTCAGGAGAAAAAGAATACCTGATCACCACCATACGTGAAAAAGGCGAAACGATCAACCAGCTATGGGAATTTGACCCTGCCGCGATCAGCTGGAAGAAAAAGAACAGTCTTCCCATCCCCGGAAGTGATACAGTAAGTGTTTTTTCAATTGGCGAAAAGAACTTTGCCATCATGGGCGGCACAGAGGTGCTGGAATACGACCCTGAAACACAAAACTGGAACACGAAAAAAGGGATTGCTGCCGAACACGAAGGCTTTCGCCCCGCATTTTACAGCGAGAAAAGTGTTTATGGATTCAGGAAGTATGAGTTCTGGGAATTTGAGCCGTAAGTGTTAGTTTATGTGTGATAGTGTCGTCAGATGTTACCATCTGACGCTTTTTTCGTCAGGTCGGTTCGAAGGATTCCTTCGGAGAAGACCTGATGGCATTGAAAACTGGATATTATCCCACGAAGCACAGCTTCGCGGGTACAGAGCTGAACTGAGGTACAGAGGCTCAATCCCTGAACTTGTCTGCAAACTCCCCCAGTGTTTGTCCAAACAAACCGGTTTCTTTCTCCTCTCCTAAATATACGTAGAGGGTTAGTGGCATGGAAAAACAGGTCTTTGGAAATGCTTCTCTCAAAAAAGTGCCGTCAAATAATTTTTCATACGGTTCTTCCGCCTCTAAAAAAGCACGTTCGAATTTACTTTTCAACTCTTCTGAAACCGGAGCAATGTACAGCTCGAAATCGTGTTTCTCCTGAAATTGGGCGCGAAACACATCTTTCAGTTTATCCAGCGAATTAAAATCACGGATCTGCGAAAGAGCGTTTACCTCAGCCTCTGAAATTTTCATTGATTGGAAATCAAACCGCTAAGAATTGACCACGAAGATATCCGGGCGGACATCCACGGCATTCATGCCATTTCTGCCTTCGGAGGTTTCAAAAATAACATTGTCGCCATCCTTTAGTATAATATCCTGCATGCCGGCAGGACTTACCTGATATTCTGTTCCTGTTTCAAAATCTTTGATGATTCCGTATCCTTTGAACCGGTTGTAGAATTTCAGTTTTCCTTTTTTCATGGTTATTTTTTTGTAATGTACGCATAATAAGCGAGGGTCTTAAAAAAAGATGATAAGAGAAAATGAACTTAATTGATCGCCTTTCGATCCCCTCTGTTGAGCGAAGGTTGAACCTTCGCTTGCATATCAATGACAGCTAAGCCATGCCTGCGGCAGGCAGGCTGTCATAAATAATTGGACAAAGCTCCAAGCTTCGCCCAACTGTTACGGATAAGCTACGCTGAACGGGCCCGAAGCATGTAGTACTTATACTACATTGATTAGGTTGTTTCAACTACAAAAGGTACAACCCAAAACCCATTACTTTACAATATGATTCACCAATAAAAAGTGGTGATGGTAGCGGGACAAAACAAAACCTCTGATCCCGATAGCTATCGGGACAGGGGTTTTTGTTTTTTAGAACTACTTATAATTTACAGGAACGGGCTCTAAAAAATTATCCCACGAAGCACAGCTTCACGGGTACTGAGCTGAACGGGGTACTGCGTCAGGTCAGAAGACCTCACGACACTGAAATTTATTTATCCTATACCGCCTTCCAGTCAGTTGCTCCAGAAATAATGTTAACTATAGTTACAGTTTCCGCTTTGGGTAAATACAAGACAATATATTCCTCAACTACAATTTTCCGACAGGCGGGATAGTGTTTACTCTCTGCCTTTTGAGAAAAGAAGCGGGGTTTCTTTAAGGAGGTGGATTTTCTTCAGCGCAGATCCAACAATTCTTTCGGCTTTCGCCTCTGCATGGTTGCTGAGGTGGTACTCATACACATTCGCTAAACTGCTGATGAACTCTTCAGAATAAATTATTCTGAATAATACTTTCGCCATTTGGCCGAATGTTTTTTAAACGTTTTCTCAAAATTCTTTTCCTCGATCATTTTGCTTTTCAATCCTTTTTCAATAGCCTTATCGGTGTCGGTTTCGAGAATAAGCGGCTTTACAGCCTCAGTTTTGACAAATTTAAAAGAGTGCAGTAGTTCCATAAAAAACTGCGCTTTGTTATCCTGAATATCTAATAATAGTTTCATTGCTTATTATTTTATACTACAAAGATAAGCATTTCAAATTATTTGGCAAAAGCCATGAACGACTTATAGCCGGCCCTCGGATGCGTCAGGTCGGAAGACCACAAGTGTTCGAAAGACCTGACGGCACTGAAAATCGCATTTGCGCTGGCTCCAGCTCCTAACAAATATGTTACGTTTTGCATGTGTTTTAAAATTAAAAACCCCGCTACATTTCTGCGCGGGGTTTGTTAATATTAGTTATTGTTTTGCATTACATAGATTCTTCGCTTCATGAGACCCTTCGACTACGCTCAGGGTGACACT
>JAHEYK010000070.1 GCA_023251625.1 Bacteroidota bacterium | reverse complement strand
TATGGCATCATCCGCTTTTCCTAAAATTTACTCCCTCAGCACTGTAGGTGTGAGGCAACACAATAACTCCGAATATCTTTTTCATGGAGTAAGAACCGACTTTACCGGCGGTAACGGCCTCGGAAAATCCATCATCGGTGACCTGATGCAGCTCATCATCATTCCAAGGCGGGATATGTGGAAACCCGGCACAGAGGGAATCGGAAAAGATGAAAGACGTGTGGAAGGGATTCCGCTGAATAAGGAATATATTCAGTATGCGTACGCATTTCTGAACATTGAACGCAAGCAAGGACAGTTCCTGACGATCGGAGTTTATATTTCAAAAACCCCACGTGTACCTGTACGTCCGTTCATTATACAGGCCGGAAGCGATTTTGATGGCGGAGCATTGACGCCTTTCAGTCGCCCGCTGCATCCGGATGATTTCCTCGCAGACAACAAGACCATTTTTGATCTGCGTGAAATGCACAAGCACCTGAAAGAAAAACACGGGTTGTATATGAAGGATTTCTTCCAGACAGAAGGGATCATGAAGTATTATGACCTGATGTACAAGAACAATATTCTTCCTGTAAATCTGACCAAGCCGGATAATCTTAAAACATACGCGAAAGTAATTCAGTCCTTTGCCCGCGCAAAATCACTGGACATTACCAATTCAAAAAGCTTACAGAATTTTTTGTTTGAAGACAATGAAGAGATCAAACGTGTTTTTGAAGAGCAGAAAGATCAGCTGGCAAGTTTGATAAAACAATACCGCGATAATTATTTCCACACACAGGAACTTCAGCAGAAACAAAAGAAACTGCTTGCACTGCTTGAAACCAGTCGCAAGAGCACGCAAGCAAAAGAAGAATTCCTTAAATCGAGTGCAACATTTGCTCACAAGAAATATAACGACTCACTGAGCAGGCACGAGAACAACAAAAAACACATTGAGACATCCGCTACAAATTTGCTTCGCCAGAAAAATGAGCTGGATAAAGTAACAGAAGAATTATATGCCCATTACAGCAATTTGCTGCGGGTATGCATGCTCTTGCGTGAGAAATACGAAGTGCTTCTCAAGGATTTCAGCGATGATACTATTTTAGCGCGTAAGCAGTCTGCCGATGTGCTCCGCGACAAGATTAATCTCCTGGCTGCACTGGCTCCTATCGTTGAGCAGTACGGCACGATTGAATCTATCGAGAATAAATTAAAAGAACAGGAATCTTGCAGAGAAAAGAAAAATAGTCTCAACAAAATACTTTCCCTCTACTCTCTCAGCGATTTTGAGAATTCGCTTTGGGCAAAAGAAGATTATCAGTCTGCTTTCAAGCATAACAGCGAAAAGCTGAGCGAACTCCCTCAGCAGATCGAAGAGCTGGAAACACTCGTTGAACTGTTCGAAGGAACACGCGATGATTCATTCTTCCACTGGGCGATACAGAATAACAAACCGCTCACCAAAGAGCAGGAAACGGTTCTCATGCATCTGAAAGAGCTTCCTGTTGTAAAACCCGATGTAGTTGAAGAGGGAACAAGATATATTGCTAATCCGTCTGCAATGCTCAGTAGTTTTGCAGCCCTCCCCCTGAAGGGGGGAGATGGAGGGGGGCCAGGGATCTGGATCACTTTCGGTGAAGTACGCGAATTCGTTCCGCTGATCAAAAAGCAGCGTTTCACAAATACCAAGAATCTTAAAACAGTTCTGGAAAAGGATACGAAATCCATCAAAGCAGAACTGGAAGAAGCACACAAAGAACTTGTGATCATCCAGCGCTTGTCGGATGAGCTTACAGAGATTGGTTTTAACCAGGAATTATCCGACACCTATAAAAACAGAACTGCGATCGAGAACTACCTCATCGATAATTCACTGAACGAAGAAAAGATATCCCTGATCAAGGCTCATTGGGAAGATATTCAGCAATTACCTGCTCTTCAAACAGAATTTGCTGCGATAGAGAACGAAGCGATCGAATTGGCGAAGAAGCAAAGCGATATCCGCAATAAAATGAATTCTGCAAAACAGGCACACGACACCTGCGAATATGAATTCACGAAGCTGAGGCTAGAAAGCAGCATGGATCTGGAAGTGGAAGCCGAAGATCATTCCGCAAAAGGAATTGAAGTGCTGGATGAAAACAAGATCACCTATGAAGCAAGGATCCGCACGCTGAACGAACAAAAGACCTGGTCTGAGAAGTACATCATCGCTTCCGAAGGGGAATTGCGCGGATACCGCAGCAGTGAGCCCCTCTTCAAACAGCAAATGGAAGAAGCACTGGTAACTTTCAATGAAAAAAAGGATTTGCTCGAAACAGAAACAGGAATTGTTTTCGAACCTACATTGATCACAGGCGAACTGAACGATCATATCATTGAAAGGCTTGAGACCAAGAGCGAAAACCTTATTCAATCTTATCAGGAGGAATTTACGCGCGTGATGGAATCTTTTGAGGAAACAAAAGGAAATAAAAATCCGGAGCTAGCCATTGACAAATATAATTTCAGAACACTCGTAAATGTTCTGTGCGGAAAGTTAGGACTGGAAGGATTGGGCCCGGAACTGGACCGCCTCAACGAAGAACTGAAAAAATTCGGAGACCTTCAGCTTACTATTATTCTGGATGTATTCAAGAAAGTAGAGCTGCAATACAATGCTTTCCGCAAGCTCATCACCGAATTAAACTTCTTCTTCAAAGAAAACAGGATCAGCGGAGTCTATAACTTCCAGGTAGATTTTAATGACCGCAAGGACATTACGATTGATTGGATACGCAGAATGCGTGAGCACGCCAAACACCAGCGCCTGGCGGCTAAGCTGTTCATCACCTCGGAAGCTGAATCATCTCCTGAAACCCTGATCATGAATTTCGCAAAAACACTCAGCGATGTGTCAGAATGCGAAATGAACGACCTGCTGGATCCAAAATTTTATTTTGATCTGCGCGTAGGATTGTATGATGACCAGGGCAACCGTTATCCCGGTTCAGGCGGAGAGGCCTACACGGCTCTTGCACTTTTATGTATAGGCCGCATGTCCGTCATTCAAAGGGATAAAAACCGCCAGGGCGTGCGTTTCATACTCCTTGAAGAGTTATCGAACATCGATGACACCAACTTCGGCCTGTTCCCGGAGATCGCGAAAATGTTCGGTTACCAGCTAATGACCATGACACCAAAACCATTCGGCTCCTACACAGAAAGCGAGTGGTACCTGCACATGCTCATACGCGGAAAGGATAAGAACATTAATTACCAGCCCATGAGTTTCTTCCGAACCAAAATGAGCAAACAACGCCTGGAAGAATACATGAGCAACGGAAAAATAGAAGCGAAAGAAACGCTTACCATTTCTGCTTCTACAGATGAAGATGTTATGGTTGCTGTAAAAAAAGAAGCAGTTACTAAAATTGAGGCCACAACAGTACAAGAAATAACAACACCTGCCGAAGAAGAAATGACCCAGGCTCAACACGATAACATTGTGGCAGGTGTGGTAGAGGGTTTCATTGATACGGTAACTTCAGAAGAACAAACATCAACCGAAGAAGAATCTCCGATCATTTCTAACCTGGTTAAGATCGATGAAGAACCCGAAATAAACACGGTCAATGAAAATGAAGAGACATTCGTCAGCGAAACTCCGATAGACCAAATACAAACAGAAGAATTAAAAGAAGAAAGAAAGCAGGAGTTTTTGGGAGCGTTTGAGCAGGAGAAAGCAGAAGAAAAAAAGGAAGATCAATTGGGTTCAGAAGATATAGAAGGGGAAAATCAATAAATGAAACTCGTATTTGCGATTATTATTATTATTTGCTCCTACCCTGTTTTTGCTCGCAAGTCACTTGATTCAACTGATACACATCCGTATATCAAATTGACATCTTATCCCTTCTTTTATCCTATTAGCAAAAGTAATTATGCAGGTTCTTTTGCTATAGGGCCTACAGTCTCTATTTCTGGAGAACATTTTGAAATGCAAATTGGAATCCTGTTTGATTTACAGAAACATCAAGCATGGATACATTCTACTCACGCAAGCCCTCCAACACTTCTCGAATTCCATAACTATTATTTGCCCTTTATTCTTAACTATTATTTTATATTATCAAAAAAAATAAAAATCTATCCCACCATTGGAGGAGGATATATTATTCCTAATTTAAATGACTCACAAGGATGGGTATTTGCAGGAGGAGGGATTTCTTATAAAGTAAGCGAGAAAATAAAATTAAATCTTAGCATTCACGAACGATTAGCAAGAGGTGAGTTTTCGCAAGGAGCATTTTTTGAAATTGCTTATCGATTAAATTAATTTTCAGGATATTCCTAATTTCACAGAATGCAACTTTCATTAAAACTATTTTTTGTTTTTCTCATCGAATTTTCATGTGTATCATCAAGTTGCGACAGCGAAAAAAAACTTAATCAAGCCTTAGCAAATCCTAATGAAACCATTTCGCTCACACTCCGAAGATTAAACCTTTCTACGCTTCCCCCGGAGATCGGCAAGCTGAAAAATCTAAAGACCCTTAAGCTCTATAAGTGCGGACTCGATTCCCTTCCTAAAGAGATCGGCAAACTTGGCAATCTCACCAATCTTGCATTGGTAAGTAACCGGCTGAAAAAGCTTCCAAAAGAAATTGGGGATCTTGAAAGGCTCACCTATCTTTCTTTGGAGTATAATAAGCTGGAACAGCTTCCAAAAGAAATTGGAAACCTGATGAGCCTGGAAACACTTTCTCTCAACGGAAATCAATTAAAAGCTTTACCTGATGAAATAGGCAGGCTGATTGGCGTTAACTATCTGAATATTTCAAACAATATGATCAGCGAACTGCCTTCATCCATCGGGAATATGGCCGCCATGCGCACATTGATCATTGGAAGGAACAGAATAAGCAGGCTGCCTGCAGAGATCGGAAAACTTACTTCTTTATATGAATTAAATATTTCAGGCAGCGGGGCCATGATGCAAATACCGAATAGCATTTGCGATCTGCAGAACCTGGAACTTTTCACCCTTGATAATTCCATGCAAGTTCCCTATTGCCTGCTATCGCGTCATGATTACAGACTTAAAATTATCGTGCAATAATTCTTAACTTCGTATCGTGCAGTCATCCTATAAGATATCCAATCTCCTACCGGCCACTGAAGCGGTGCTTATGAACGATGTGTATCTGGTTCTGCTCTACGCAACACGCATCCCTCCTCACCTGCTTGTTTCAGTGAACGGAAAAATATTTACCCTGAGTGTAAAAGGTGCCACGGTAGACGGAGAACTTCCTGCGCTGCTTAAACTTATTCGAAAAAAAAGCATTGAAACTGTTTTTATACGCCTGCAAATGCCTTTGCTCTTCACCATCGAACAACTGCGGGAAGAAATACGAAATTGTACGCTCGCCTACCCCCGCGCTGACATAGGAATTGCTACTTGCCTCACTCCTATCAAAGATTTTTGCCATACGGTTTATGATACTGAAACAAAAAACGTAAATCTTATTTTCGATTTGCTGCCGAAACTTCAGGAAAAGAATGCCTTGAAAGATTGCTACCAGATGAACCTTCAACCCATTTCCAATAACTTTGAAATAAGAAACTATGAAGTGAATGACGTGTATGAAGCAATAAGGAACTCCTCCCTGATAATGGCTTAGCGTGCAAATCCAAGGCAAAAAAATAATTCTTCGTACTGTTCTGCCTCCCGATGCAGACTTGCTATACAAATGGGAGAACGACAAGAGTAACTGGGAAGTAAGTGAAACTAAAAAGCCTTTCAGCAAAAAAGAGATTGATGATTTTATTGCCGGCCAAAAGGACATTTATCTGGATAAGCAATTAAGGTTGATGATTGCCATTTCCCCCTTCTCTCATGCTAAAAAGGCCGGGGTCGAGGTCGGCTGCATTGATCTTTTTGAATTTGACAGCCATAAAGCAGGGATCGGAATTCTCATAGACAAAAAACATAGAAAACAAGGTTATGCATCTGAAGCATTAAGCTTATTGATCGATTATTGTTTTAATGCTTTAAATCTACATGCTCTCTTTTGCAATATTTCAGAGGATAACAAACCAAGCTTGAGGTTATTTCAAAAACAACAATTCCTGATCGCAGAAAAAAAGAAAAACATTGTTTCACTGGAACGGGTGAATAAGTAATACATCATCTCTTATCTGTTTTAAGTATTTTTGTTCCAGATGCGATCATTCATCAGAAATATTCTTGCCTTGATAGCTCTTGCTTTAATAATAGCATCCTTCTTTAAATGTGGCCCCTCCACTGATGAAAATCAAAAGAACAGTAATACCGATAAGACATACAAAAATCTTGACCCTAATGTAAAATATGTAGGGATAAAAGCGTGCAGGCAATGCCATTATGAGATCTATGAGTCCTTTACAAAAACTGAAATGGGTATGTCCTTTGGGCCGGCAACAAAGTTTAAGTCTTCAGCAAAATTTGGAACTCACGATGTGGTCAATGATAAATATTCAGGACTCAGTTATCATCCTTATTGGTCAGGCGATACGATGAAGATCATGGAATTCAGAAAAGAAGGGCAAGACACGATTTACAAAAGACCTGAGAACGTTGATTACATCATCGGCTCAGGGCAGCATACCAATTCACACATCTCAAACACAAACGGCTATCTGCATCAGATGCCTATGACCTTTTATACACAAAAAGGAAAATGGGACCTTCCTCCGGGTTTTGAGAATGGTGAGAATTCGCATTTTTCCAGGAAGATCGGGTTGGAATGTATGTCATGCCATAATGCCCTGCCTCAGTTTGTTCAAGGCTCTGAAAATAAATTCAAAGAAGTTCCTGCAGGAATAAGCTGCGAGCGCTGCCACGGCCCCGGTGAAATCCACATCAAAGAAAAAATGGATGGTATTGTTGTAGATACATCAAAAGAAATTGATTACTCGATCGTCAATCCGGCAAAACTACCTATTGACCTGCAGTTTGATGTTTGCCAGCGTTGTCATTTGCAAGGAAACTCTGTTCTTAAAGAAGGAAGATCTTTCCTGGATTTTCGCCCGGGAATGAAACTTTCAGATATTGAGACTACTTTTCTTCCTAAATACGAGGGGGCAGATGATGAGTTTATCATGGCCTCACATGCAGACCGGTTAAAGCAAAGCCGGTGTTTCTTGAAATCAAACAAAAAGTCAGAAGTAAACAGTTTGCGTCCATATAAAAATGGTCTTACTTGCATTACATGCCATAACCCTCACTTCAGTGTACGTGCAACAAATGCAGAAGTTTTTAATAATGCATGTAAAAGCTGCCACCATTGCACTAGTGCTGAAACAAACAAAAGCTGCTCAGAAAATGAACAGGCAAGAAATAAAGTACAGAACAATTGTGTTTCATGCCATATGCCCAAAAGTGGTTCCACTGACATTCCGCATGTAAGTATCACAGATCACTATATTCGAAAACCTGCCGTGAAGCAAGATATTGCCGGCATCAAAAAATTCATCGGACTGATCGCGATCAACGAAGAACATCCGGACCCGAAAATCAAAGCAACCGCTTACCTTAATCAATATGAAAAATTCCAGCACGACCCTGCCCTGCTTGATTCGGCCGGGAAATATCTATCCAACCATACTCTCGATGATATAAAAAATAATTTTTCTTTACTTATTCGTTTGCGGTATCTTAAAAATGATTTCCAAACGATCATTTCATACGCTGAAAAAATCCCTAGAAACACCTTACTGAATGAATTGCTCACGCATACCTCATGGACGAATGACGATGCCTGGACCAGCTATCGTATCGGTGAAGCCTACCATGCTGTGAGAAACATAAACAACGAGTACCTCTTTTACAAAAAAGCAGCTGATCTTGCCCCCTACAATCTTGATTTTCTGAATAAACTGGGTGGAAATCTGCTCAGCCAGAACAAATTACCCGAAGCAAAAAGTATATATGAAAAAATAATTTCTGAAGATTCCAAGATCGCTTCAGCCTATTGCAATATGGGCATTATCTATTTTCTTGAAAAGAATCTTGCGTTGGCAGAAAAATATTATGAAATATCTCTTATCCTTGATCCTGATTATGAAAATGCACTGCTGAATAAAGTACAACTATATTATACACTTGGGAAAAACAAGGAGGCAATAGATATTTTGCATAAAATGCTGAAAAAGGATCCTGCTAATGAAAAGGTGAAAAATATATTGAAACAATTGAGCTCAAGGGTTTCCTAAAAGATGGCGAAAAAGAAAATAGGCATTCTAAAAAAAATAATCTTCTGGCTGCTGCTCATCCTGCTCCTTTCAGGCGGGGTTGCTGCCTATCTGGGCTACCGCATGGTCTATCTGCCCAATATTTTTTTAGGCGATAAACGTTCGGAAATAATTTTTATACCAACCGGATCAAAATTTGAAGATGTAGTGAGTATCCTGAAAGAAGGGAATATCCTCAAAGATGAGGCATCCTTCACACACCTTGCGCAACTAAAAAAATACAAATACAATATAAGGCCGGGCAAATACCGTATTCTTGCTAACCTCAATAACAACACACTGATTAATTTGCTTCGTGCAGGGATCCAGGAGCCTATTACCCTCACATTCAACAACATTCGCAAAAAAGAACAACTGATAACTATCGTATGTCAAAAGCTGGAAGCAGACTCAACAGAATTACATGCACTGTTGAATGATGATCAGTATCTCGAAGAGATTTTTAGCCTTAAGCATGAAACAATCCTTACCGCCTTCATCCCAAACACCTATCGATTCAACTGGAACACATCTGCCAAACAATTTATGGATCGGATGAAGGCTGAATACAACAAATTCTGGAATGCAGACCGAAAAGCAAAAGCAAAGCAGCTGGGACTTACACAAACCGAAGTCTCAATACTCGCATCAATTGTTCAAGCTGAACAACAGCAATTTCAGGGAGAACGTCCGGTCATTGCAAGCCTTTACCTGAACAGGCTCCGGATCGGAATGCCTTTGCAAAGCGACCCTACCATCATTTACGCGTTGTGCGATTTCAGCATTTGCCGTGTGCTTGACAAAGACAAAGAGGTTGACTCACCGTACAACACCTATTTGCATACAGGTTTGCCTCCCGGCCCTATTTACATTCCCGATATCTCCTCACTGAATGCAGTTCTTACTCATCCAAAGAACGATTATCTTTATATGTGCGCCAAGGAAGATTTCTCCGGCAAACACAACTTTGCAAAAACACTTGCAGAACACAACCGCAATGCCGCCAGGTACCGTAATGCCTTGAATAAGAGCAAAATATTAAGATAATAGCTCCTTTTTTTTCATCGATTATTGTCCGTAAATCATTATTTTTGCTGTCTTAAAACCCAGATAGATAAACTTCAAATTTACCCATGAATACAAACAGTATTAAACTGATTTTTTCTTTCTCACTTATTATATTTCTGTATTCAGGTTTTGCCTTTTCGCAAGATTCAATCATGATCGCAAAGCCAAAGTTCAATAAGGCTCAGTTTCGTGATCTCTTCGCACAAGGCAACATGATGATAAATGAAAATTTTAACGATACGGCCTTGGGCACTTTTCTAGTACTACATGACTGGGAACCTGACAATGCCAACGTAAATTTCAAGATCGGACAACTATATCTTGCCTCTTCTTCGCAAAAGCCAAAAGCGGTTGCCTACCTGGAAGCCGCTCTTCCCAAAGCAAGCAGATCATATACGCCCGATGATCCAACTGAAAAACACTGTCCAGAACTTGTTTATTTCCTTCTTGCTAAAGCATACCACCTCACCTACCGCTTTGACGAAGCCACAGCCATGTTTGAAAAATTTTCGAAATGCACAGGAGATATGACCTTGCAAAATGATATCAAAAGAAGAATAGAGATATGCCAGACCGCTAAAATGTACGTTTCTTCCCCTATGAAATGTACGATCACAAACCTGGGAGACAGCGTAAACACCAGATTTCCTGAGTACGGGGCCGTGATTACTGCAGATGAATCTACTATGTATTTTACCTCCCGCAGGTTTAATTCAGAGACCGGAGGTAACGACAACCGTGATATTTACGATAAATACTACGAAGACATCTGGGTAAGCAACCGAAAAGATGACGGAACCTGGTCAGAAGCAAAACCGGTAAGCACACACATTAACGGATGGTATGATGAAGCCGTGGTTGGTATTTCTGCAGACGGACAGCAAATGTTCTATTACAAAGACGATAAGAACGATAAAGAAGGAAGTATTTACTATAGCAAATTAGAAGGAGACAAATGGTCTTATGGCTATAAACTGGGAACTGATGCCGGAGACATTACTGACATCAATACACAACATCATGAACCAAGTGCTTGTATTGCACCCGACGGCAACACACTTTATTTTGTGAGCGACCGGCCGGGCGGGTATGGCGGAGAAGATATTTACAAGTGTATTAAATTGCCGAACGGCAGGTGGAGTAAAGCAACCAATCTGGGCCCCACCATTAACTCAAAATATGACGAGGATGCTCCTTTCATGCACCCGGATGGAGTTACATTATTTTTTAGTTCGAACGGAAATAAAACAATGGGCGGCTTTGATATTTTCTTTGCCGTAAAAAGTGATTCCGGATGGTATCCGCCACAAAGCATGGGATACCCTATCAACACCACGGATGATGACATTTTTTATGTAATGTCTACCGATGGTAAGCGCGCTTACTTCTCTTCGCTTCGTCCCGAAGGGAAAGGAGAAAAAGATCTTTACCTGATCACGATCCCTCAACGTATAGTAACACCTGTTTCACTTCTCAAGGGATATATTTCATTTGTCGGAAAAGATTCTATGCTTTCGTATGTGACCATATCAGCCATCGATGTTGAATCCGGAAATATTGTTCAGGAAGTACACCCAAATTCCAGGACCATGAAATACATTCTTCCTTTAAATCCCGGAAGATCCGGAAGAACCTATTCGCTCACATACGAAGCAGATGGCTACCGTCCGCACAAAGAAACCCTTACAGTTTCACCTGAAGGGGAATACAAAGAGATAGACAAGAACTTTGACTTCAAGAATGTTGGCAGTATTTCTGTATACGGTAAAGTAAGCACCCGAACTGCACAAAGCGGACTAAATTCTGTGAAGATCTCTGTAAAGGATAATGTCTCTAAAAAACTGGTGGGAGTTTACAACGTAAAATCTGACGGCACCTATGCCTTTGATCTTTCCGGCAAAGGAGGAGAAAGCTATGCGCTCACCTATGAAACATCTGGGTTTCTCACGATGAATGAATCCATTGAAGTGCCGAAGACACTTACCGAGTTTGATTTCAAAAAAGATGTGGTCATGGAAACATCCGTGATGCTGGGAACCATCTCTGTCATAGGATCTCTTACCGACAAAGATAAATTACCTATCCGAAAATCACGCATTGTGGTCATTGATAACAAAACTGAAAAAACAGTTGGCACTTATACGCCTGATGAAAAGGGAGAATATTATTTCAATTTACAGCGCGGTATCGATTATAACGTTTCTTACGAAGCCGATGGATATCTGTTCCAGTCTGAGAATATCAATGTGCCAAAGGATAAAACCTATTCTGAGATCACAAAAGATGTGATACTTGGCAAGATCACTAAAGGTGCAAAGATCGTTCTCAATAATATTTTCTTTGACAGTGGCAAGGCCAACCTGCGTAAAGAATCAAATGTGGAACTCGATAAACTATTCAAGTTGATAAACGAACAGCAAAATATCAAGGTAGAGGTTGGAGGGCATACAGATGATGCCGGAGACCTCTATGCAAATAACAAACTGTCACAAGAACGTGCAGATGCAGTGGTGAACTACCTCATCATTAAAGGCGTAGATCGTTTGAAAGTGGCTTCACAGGGATACGGACAAGCACAACCCATTGCCCCCAACAAGATCAATGGCAAACCGAATCCCAAAGGAATGCAGCTGAATCGCAGGGTAGAATTCAAGGTCCTCGATAATTAATTAACCGGCTTTCAATTCTATATTAATCAATGAAAAAATTTCTTTTCAAGTTATTTTTCCTGCCTCTGCTATTTATTTCATTTCATTCCTTTGCTCAACCCGTTACGAAGGGAGAATTCCGGAAAATGTTCGAAGAAGCGAACACGATGATGCTGGATAATTTTTACGACACGGCTGTAAAAGTGTTCCTGCGGCTCAATAGTTCAGACCCTTCCAATGCAAATGTTAATTATAAAATAGGATTTTGCTACCTGCATATCACGGGCGGAAAAGCCAAAGCCATTCCCTATCTTGAAAATGCGATCAAACAAACCACCGGTGAATATCATGCGGATGAACCTACTGAAAAGAACGCTCCCGAAGATGCCATGTACTATTTAGGGCAGGCATACGCCTATGCTTACCGTTTTGATGAGGCACTGGAACAATACCAAAAATTCAGAGACATAGTGGGAAAATGGAATCTCAATTTGGTAAAAGAGATCGACCACTTCAGCCAGAATGCAAAAAATGCTAAAGAAATTTATTCAAATCCTGTTCCCTGCACCATCACCAATTTGGGCGATAGCGTGAATTGTGAATTTGCCGATTACAGTCCTGTCATTTCTGCCGATGAGTCTTTTCTATCATTTACTTCACGCAGGCTTGGAACAGGAGGAGCCGATAACAAGACCATTCACGATGAGTTCATGGAAGACATCTGGCTATGCAACCGCGGCCCTTACGGAACCTGGATGAAAGCAAAAGGAATAAGCCGTAGCATCAATACAGATGGCAATGAAGCAACGATCAGCTTATCGGCCGATGGGCAGGAACTTTATATGTACCGCGATGACAAGGGGGATGGGAATATTTACATGAGTACGCTGGACGGAGAATTTTGGACTGAGCCCATAAAAGTTGACAACGGAAATATAAATAGCCTGAAATGGGAACCCAGCGCCTGCGTGAGTGCCGATGGAAATACCATGTACTTCGTAAGCAACCGTGCCGGAGGGCTTGGAGGAAGAGATATCTATCAGTGTCATCGACTGCCAAACCACACCTGGAGCCCTGCAGAAAATTTAGGGCCCACCATCAACACTCCGGAGGACGAAGATGCCCCCTTTATGCATCCGGATGGAACCACTTTTTTCTTTGGTTCAACCGGACATAATTCGATGGGCGGGTTTGACATTTTCTACTCTACCAAAGTGGCAAACAATGTATGGTCCACACCTGTTAATATGGGCTATCCGATCAACACGACCGATGATGATATTTACTTTGTAGCCTCTTCAGATGGAAGACGTGCCTATTTCTCTTCACTGAGGCCTGAAGGGAAAGGTGAAAAAGATATTTATATGGTGAGCATGGCCCAGCCTTTTGTAAAGTCGGTCGCAATCCTTGTTGGGTATTTAAAAAATAAAGACGGCTCCCCTATCCCTAAAAATTCAATGATCACAACAATATCGGCACACGGGGAAACTGTGGCTACCAAGCCCAATGAAGCTACCGGAAAATTTGTGCAGTCGCTTTTACCCGGGCAGGATTATGAAATAACCATTGAAACGAACGGCACCAAGGTATTTGCCAATAAATTCTTTTTGCCCGAAGACAGCTCTTATCAAAATTTAGGAAGAGGTTTTTTTCAGCGCACAGTTTTTATAGGAGATACAGCAAATGTATTTGCCATGAAACGACCTAAAGACACTACATCAAAGATCGCGGTAACGCCTATGGATGGCAAAATACTCCTCAGTCAGGACCCAAATGATATTGCGAAGAACCTGACCGTTCAACTTCTCAATAAACAGGGTAACATCATAGCATCTTCCATCACAAATGATAAAGGGCAGTTCAAGTTTCAGAACATTCCTGCGAACCAGCAATACCTGATCAAAATTGATGAGAACGATAATCTTCTTAAAACACATTCACAGTTCTACCTGGCCAATATCGAAGGCAAAATACTGCAAGCCTCTACGCAGGAAGGTAAATTCTTCCTCTTTAAAAATATTGATCCTGACCTGAACAAGCTTACCCCTATCGAATCAACAGATGCATCATCGCTCAAGAGTGCCACCATGAAAGGAAAACTTGTGACCGATGATAAAGGAAAAAAAGGGCTTGCCAAGGTCAATGTAAACCTGCTGGATGAAAAGGGAAATATCATTCAGAAAAAAACCACTGATAATTCCGGGAGCTTTACATTTGAAAACCTGCCCAGTGACAAAAACTACACACTGTCACTTAAGGATAATGATCAGGATATGCTCAGAAAGCAAAAAATATATCTTGTGAATCAGCGGGAAGAACTTATTAAACTCATAGCTAAATTTGGCGATTATTTTGTTTTTGAACATTTACCTGCCGACCTGAACAGGCTCAGCTCTATGCAAATTACAGACAGCACTGACCTGGTCCCCATGAAAGGAAGAATTTTAAAAGGTGAGAATGAAGGGATTGCAGGTATCGGCCTTACTCTTTTAAACAGTTCAGGTAAAATAATTCAGCGGTCAAAAACTGACAAGTCCGGAATGTTTCGATTTGAAAAATTATCTCCTGAAAATAACTATACGATCAAATTTGAGGAGAACGATCCGCTTCTTAACAGTTTGAAAAAAGCATACCTCGCCAATGAAGCAGACAAAGCTGTAAAGGTAATTGACATTGCAAAAAGGGGAAATTCGTTCAAAAACCTGCCACCTAATCTGATGCAGCTGGTTGAGCTGAAGGACGCATTCCTAACCCCGGCTCCTAAAGACAGCGTAACTATTATCACCCATAAAACAGCTATGTACCCCGGTGATGAAAATTTTGATTTTGTAGTTTATTTTCCTTACAACAAAAAAGAAATAAATATTTCGATTGGATCGTTCGTCTCTTTAATGGATAAAGTAGCCAAGGCCATCAATGACAAGGGCAGCGCTACAGTTGTAATAGCCGCAAGCTCCTCTTCGGTACCCACAAAATCATTTTCAAGCAACGAAGCCCTTGCGGAATCACGTGCCAATGAAATAAAAGATAAAGTGAGAGCATCCCTCAGCCTGAAAAATCTGGATGAATCAAAATTGCACTATGAAATAAATGCCAAAGTGCTTGGTCCTGAATATAAAAATGACGCCATCCAAAACAGGAAAGAATATGAAAAGTGGCAGTTTGTTAAGGTGATAGT
>JAHEYK010000001.1:55535-68045 GCA_023251625.1 Bacteroidota bacterium | reverse complement strand
AATGGTTTGAGCAACAGTAGTAGAATTAAATATCACTGTACCGCTATTATGCGTGAAGGTTACGCTATTGGTGAAATCTCCTGCAATGTTTAAATTATTTGTTGTTGCCTTTAGCGTTCCTGCGCTTATGATAAGAGAATTTAAAGTAGCTGCCGCTGTACCAAGATCTAAAATAGCACCGCCCACTTTTGTCAGATTCTGAGTACCGGTCATTCCGTTACTGCCCAGCGTGATATTACCTGTTGTACCAATACTGCTTGCGCTGCCCAGAGTGATCGCTCCGACATAAGTGGCCGCTGCACCGCTGTTCATCAGCGCACCGCCCGCGGCTACGCCTGTTCCATTTAATGTAAGCGCTTCGGTGGCTGTACCGGTCAATGAAAATCCGTTCATATCCAAAGCTGCCGCGCTGCTAACTGTAGTTCCGCTTCCGGTTGTGCCAAGGGGTCCGCTTGCTGCAAGTGCTGAGGCAACACCCAGTTTAAGTGTGCCTGCGCTCACGGTGGTTAATCCGGTAAATGTATTTGCTCCTGAAAGTGTCCAGTTGCCGGTTCCTGATTTTGTAACAGTTCCGGAAGTTGTTGCAATCACTCCGCTTTGTATACCTGCTCCGGTTCCGGTCAAAACAAGGCCAAAGGTGCCGCCTGTTACTCCGCCCGACAATGTTAATGTACCGGCACCCGATGCATCAATTGCGCCTCCGCTTGCTGAAAGCACAATGGCACGTGCTGTTGAGTGGCCGGTGCCTGTATATTTAAGAGTACCTGTTCCGCTGATGGTAATTGCAGGAGTGCCGCCACCTGTGCCGAGCGAGCTGTTGCTGGCTGCATTGAAAACTGTGTTCGCACTCAGTATTCCATCGCTAACGATTACTGCACCGGTGAAAGTATTTAATGCCGACAGAGCCATGGAACTGTTTGCTCCTAATTTAGTGACCCCAAATGCAGCCCCGCTGATAACACCACTTATTGTAAGATCATCGGGAGAGGTTGCTCCGTCATCGTTCACAGTAAAATTACGACTGGCGCCCAGCGCAACCGGGCAGGTAATTGTTGCAGCTGATGTAATGGCTCCGCCTGTATTATTAACTGTGAGGTTTCCTCCCATTGTAAGTACACCGGTGGTTCCTGTGATCGAAGCTCCTGCTGCCCCTCCGGTGGTGGCCATAATCACACTCGTAGGAGTGCCTAAATTAAATGTGCTCAGACCCAAAACCGCAGTTCCTAAAACAGAAAGCGCACCTGCCACCGTGGTATTGGCCAAAAGAGATTTGGTACCGCTTGTTTGTAAGGTTAATCCTCCGTAAGTGGGGATGGAAGAAACGTTTTGCGCACCGGTAGATTGATAAATAACCGTACTGGTAGCGTTGAGAGTAATATTTGCATTTGTGAAGTTGCTTGGGAACAGCGTAGCAGTACCCGATCCTGTATTTCCCAAAGTAAGCGTAGTGCCTGCCGCCATGGTCATGGGGCCCGTAAGACTACCTGTTATATTGAATATATCGCTCGCCAATGTTGCAGATCCGGTAATCGCCAATGTTTCAAATACTGTTGCTATTGCTCCAAGCGTTTTTACCCCCGAATTCGAAATAGTTAAGTCAGCATAACTTGATCCTTTCACCCCTTGCGTGATACCATTGTAGTTCACCGTATTATTCGCAGCTGCGGCACTTAGTGTTCCGGTTACCAGAATGTTTGTTCCTCCAAAATTCAAGGTTGATCCGGCCGCATTAAGCCAGGTAGATCCGCCCGCAGAACCTGTTATGTCTCCGTTCACTGTTACCGCACCATTATTTGTAATTACAATAGCTGCAGTTATCGCAAACACCGGACTAACAGTAAAAGTTGCTGCACTAAGAATAGTTTTAGCCGTGGCTACTGTTATGGTACCGGTACCGGTAATACTGCCTGCTCCGGTCATTGTTTTTGCGCCTCCGCTGCAGGTCAATCCGGAGGTTCCCATGGCGAGGGTTCCGTTCACGGTTAAATTACCTGCAACGCTACCTGAAGTATTAACCGTGAGTACAGTGTTTGCACCAACATCCAGATCGCCCGAAACAACAAGTGTTGTGGCTGAAGAGCTTCCGGTGCCCGCTGTTGAAAGATCTCTGCTAACCGTCCAGGTACCTCCTGTATTGGTAAGCACTCCCGTTCCCTGGGTAACCATATCGGTTGATACCGTTAAGTTAGAAGCTCCGTTCAATGTTCCTCCGTCTTTAATAGTAACTGATACAATGGTAGAAGCCACATTTACAGTCACCACATCTCCCGAGCATATCTGCACATCTTCTGTAATTGCCGGAGCAGACGCTGCTATCGCTCCATTACAGGCAGCGGTGGACCAGGTAGCAGCCACATTCCAGTTACCACCTCCATTGCGCGAATAGTATACTCTCCGTAGCGGGGTGTTGTTCAAATTAGTAGTGGCAACTCTGAAATCTCTAGCATTAAACGCAGCGAGCAATTCGGCATTGGTAGCAGCGGCAATTGCGTTTCGGCTTACGGTTGGAATGTCTGAAGAACCGGTTGCTCCTACATGAGTACCTATAACTGTAGCCGTGGTACCGCCTGCAAATATCGCAAGGCGATTGTCGGATAAGGTTCCGGTTGAATTCAAATCCGTCATCTTTGCCGTAATGATCCAGGTTGTGCCACCGGTAGCCACAACACCCGAAAGGCCCGTTAAAAACTGCGCATTGCTTATCCGCGTAATATTTATTCCATCGTTATACACCGGAGAAAGGTCTGTAGTAGTTATTGCATCAACGTGTCTAACCGTGAAATATCCGGTAGTGGTAATATTGGCGCTGCTTGCAAGTGTAAACGGGCGATAGGTACTTGCATTGGAAGTTCCCACAGGGAATAATCCATAATTGGCTGCGGTAACCGGAACTCCGGTGGGCCAAAACCGTTTGAATGTACCTCCGTAAAACCACCCATTCGTATAGGTCAATGTTGAGGCAGCACCACTCGCGCCCAGGGTGAACGTGCGCCCATTCACATCAACAAGGCCGGTGGTCATGATAAGCGTACCGGTAACGGTAATATCGGTGGTGGAGCCCAGCACAATGGGCCCGGTAGAATTTATAGTAAGATTAAAAAATGTTTCTCCGCCTGCAAGCACGGTAGACATATTTTGTATGCCCGTTCCGTTTAATGTTACAGTGGCCACCGCGCCCTGAATGAACGGATTGGCTGAGGTGCTGGTTACGGTCCAATCTCCACCCACAGAAATAGCAAAACCATTTACATCAAGAGCAGCTGTGCCGGCAATGATTAGGTTGCCTCCTACCGTTACTGCTTTGGCCATTGTTTTTGTCAGCGATCCGGATAAAGTTAAATTGCTAAAAACAAGAGCTCCAACAGCGTTAACTGACTGCGCTACCCCGTTGTAGGTTACTGTACTACCTGCCGCACAGCCAATTCCTCCGCCAAAAGTAGAAGTACCGCTAATTGTTAAAAAAGCCGTAGCTGAATTATTGCTAAATGCTCCCGTAACATTTATATCTGTTGCGGCAGTAACAGAACCATCATTTAAAACAGCAAGTGTGCTGATGAGAGTGCCCAGACTTATTACTCCTGTAGAAGTGTTACTGAGGCCGGTAGACCAGGTTCCAACAGATAATTGTCCGGTACCGTCTATCGTTCCGTTATTGGTATTGGCAGGAAAATTAAAAGCAGCAGCATTAGCAGTGAGTACCACAGCCGCTCCGGTAATGGTAAGGCGTGAGTTGGCATTTACAACAACTGATCTGCACGCTCTACTCACAGTAACCGTAACCACGCCTGCGCCCGTGGTAGCAATAACTGCATCATCGGTTGTACCATTGCCAGGTGCCACACCTCCAATCCATGTTCCGCCCGCTGCCCAGTCACCGCCTGCGGCAGTTGAAGTTATAACTGCTGCATTCGAGAATGCAGAAAAGCAAAATAAAAATACAGCGACAAGAAAAAATACCTTGCCCGATCCTATTCGGGAATGATGGAAAGATTTATAATATTTTTGAAGGGCCGAGCTATCCATATTAATATGTGTACGTAAAAGTATGACGAAAAGATGCATTTCCTTACACATAAAGGGGAAATTTCGACCAATTACTGGATTTCTTCGATGAAATGGCAGCAAATGAACGAATATTTTCAATATTGAAGTTGGGAAAGCAGAATTACAGGTGAATTTTAATGCTTCACATTCACCACATTTGCAGCGGGTTTTTCGGTTAAACGCTCTATCGGACTATCGGGATCTATCAAATCGTTGATCTCTTTCAACACATAAACATTTTTTCCTTCAAAATAATCATCGATAACAGCACCGAGATCTGTATTCATGATCACGATCTCAGTCCTTCGGTTCATGGCCCGGCCTTCCGGATTATCTGATCCATCCTTATTTTCATTTGGCGCCACAGGCATAGATTCTCCGTAGCCAACCACTTTCATTCTTTTCTTTCCCACTCCGTTATTTACAAAATAAACCGATACCACATTGGCCCTGCGCTTTGACAGTGCCATGTTATAAGCGTCTGAGCCTTTTGAATCTGTATGACCCGCCACTTCTATTTTATCGCGCGGGTTTGTTTTAACGAGATAGCTTACTACCGTATCAAGATCCGGCTTATACATATCTTTAATGATAGCCTTGTTAAAATCAAATAGTATATTCTTAAACGTGATAGTTGTTTTGGTGGTATGCCTGATAGAATCAGTCACTAAAGCGATCGTTGCATGAAGGGTATCTTTAGGTGTCTCTATAAGTGTATCCTTCGTTCCCTTTATGCGAGTAATAACAGCTGCCACGCTATAGTCCTCAAGCAGTGCTTTGTCAACATGTTTTAAGTATGCGCCATAGCTTGTATCTCCGGCATTTAATGTTGCTTTCGCAATATCAAAAAAAGCGTTTGTATAGCGCAATGTATCTCCGGGCTTCTTAAAAGAAATTTCCTGGTATATATCATACGGATTACACTGAACAGGCACGTACATATTCGTAATGGCCGGTTTAATGCTGTCTGTTTCAAACTTAAAAGCATACTCCTTACCGAGAGGAAGTATGATAATGTATTTTCCATCTTTAACAAGATATTTTCCTATTTCCTTATCCGATTCTTTTTCAGTAACAGTAACAGTAGCATTTGAAACTCCTTGTGCAATTCCTTTAATGGCGCCTACATTGGGGCTGGTGCAAAAATCGATCATGTAAATATCCATGTCTCTGGTTGAATCTTTCGCATAACCGGAAGACGAGTAACAGGCTCTGTTGCTGTTATGTAAAAAAGTGATGAAGACATCATCGCCCGGAGTGTTCAAAGGCGCCCCCAAATTCTGGGGCTGGGCCCAAACACTGTCCACACGAATACTTCTAAACAGGTCAAACCCTCCCATGCTGTTATGTCCGCCGGATGAAAAGTACATGGTGTTGCCATCGGGTGTGATATACGGCCCATCTTCATCGTATTTTGTATTGATGACGGGTCCGAGATTCTCAAGCTTGCCCCAGGTTCCATCTTTTTTCTTTTTCGAAACATAAATATCCCTTCCGCCCTGTCCTCCATCACGGTCGCTTACTACGAATAGTTCGTTATCTGCCACGGTAGTGGCAAATCCGAAAAAACTTGTTTCCCAAGCATTCGTATTCACTTCCTGCTTATCAAGCAGGGGTTTTATTTTTGACCAGGCTCCACTGGGCTTCAGGTCAGCATAATAAAATGAGCCTTGATCCACACTCCTGTAAAAATAGATCCTCCTTCCGTCTCTAGATACATTGATGATCGCTTCGTGTTTGCGGCTGTTAACGGGCCGGTTCAGCTTTTCGCATGTAAGCCATTTGTGATTGCTAAAATTAGAACAGCTTATATCTTCATAATACTTGTCATCAAAGTCAACATGGCTTCCGGTCGTACCGGGCCTGCGTGTAGTAAAATACATCATTGAATCATCTCCCTGAAATGCGGCTCCATAATCATCAAATTTACTGTTGACACCTTCCCCCACATTGGTGATGTAAAAATTCCTGCCTCCATTGATAAGCGAATCTCTCTCAAGAGAAGGCTGGGTAAGTATCCGGCCATTGGCACACATTTCTATTCTTCTTTTGATATCTGCTATCAAAAAAAATTCTTCTGACTTGGGAAGAAATGACCCTTTGCGGATCAACAGGCTGTAATATATTTGGTATGTTTTTTCTGCCCTATCGTAATTACCCGCCAAATGATAGCCGCTGGCAAGAAAAAAATATGCATCTCCTATGGTATCTTTTGCATGACGCAAAGCCCTCTCAAAATAAAATGTTGATTTAGGTTGCTCAAAATTCGAATACAGCGCCATGGCCATGCCAAAATTATAGGACGCATTGGACGAATCGATCTTCAACAATTCGGAATAATCTATAATGTCTTGTTCGTAATTAACATATTGGCTGTTCTTCTGCGCATTCCTAAGAAGTTGCATTTCTATCTTCTTCGTCATTTTAGCATAAGAATTCCCTTTAGGTTTTTTCTTTTTGAATTGAGCATAAGAGTCTTGCGAGAGGAACGCAAGGCAAACAAGTAGAACCCAGAGAGGTAGTCTCATAAAATAAGTAGCAAAACACAAAACTACAGAATCAGAAAAGGATTTACATGCCTGTTTAGAATAGGAATAAACAATGCATTGTTAATATAACCGGGCTGGTTTTAGGTGTTTTGGAGGGCAAAGGGTAAATACAAAACGCTCCGTATTATATATAATACGGAGCGTTCGTATAATAGCTACAGGTTGAATTCAGTCCTTTTACTTCGCCACAACTATTTTCTCGGTTAAAGAAATTTCAGCTGAAGTGATTTTGCAGAAATAAATTCCGGCATTAAGATTTTCAACGGGAATTCTTGTGTTGTGTGAGCCTGCTGCAAGAGTTTCATTTACGATCACTGAAACTTCTTTCCCAAGCATATCCACGATCTGTATTTTCACGAGGGAAGATCTTTCCAGATTGAAATGCGCATAACCCTGAGTAACCATAGGATTCGGATAAACCGAAAATCCCAGCGTATTCTGCCCATTCTCTTCAACCGCAGTGGGAGGTGTTGCGCAGGTTCCGATACCAAATGCATTGCTCATCACGACAGTCTTCGTATTATTCCCACTGGTAATGGTATATTTCAAATAACAGTTTGGAGAATTAATTGCCGATGGAACAATCCATTGATACGTACCATTGTTAGGAGCTCCCGATGCAATAGTAGACCAGGGACCTGCTGTTCCGGTTGATGAGAACTCGATCATTACTGTTGCTGCAGGACCTGACGGAGGAACGCTGCTCATCCAATTCACAAACTGAACTGATCCGGGGGCAAAACATTCAAACCCTTTTGGATTTACAGGAACGATGTTTATACCATGAACCATGGCATCGTGCAGATACACCCTGAGGTGATTATCATTCATGGAAGAGGAATAATCCCTTCCCAGAAAAACAATATCCGAATACCCGTCATTATCAAAATCTCCTGTTGCCATAGCATTAAATTCATTTTCAGGAACCGTGACAGAACCTGACAACAGCCAGTTGCCATACCCATCTCCTGCATAAACTTCCACAACATTTTTTTTGCAAACCACAACGTCTGCATTACCATCCATATTCATATCCTTCACAGAAATGTTCAAACAACCACTCGTTGGCAATCCGCTCGAGATGCTTATCCACTTGCTCTGGTTTTTATTGTAATAAAAAACTTTAGCGGCTGCAGCCGTGTCAATCACACAAAGATCTTTTGCTCCGTCATTATTTACATCGGCCACATCCAACTGCATGAACCAATCAGTAGTAATGCCGGCTTGCATGCTGGAAAAAAATCCGGTTCCATTGTTGCTCCATACAAGCCCCACTTCGTTGGCTGTGGTAAGATCCACATTCCCATCATTATTAAAATCTCCGAACTTAACCCACTCGCCTGAGTTGCCTGCATTCACTCCATCGGTTTGTGTCCAACTGCCATTACCATTGTTCTTATAGATATGAATTCCTGAGCAGCATCCGAACGAATTGGATGCCAGGTCAAGCAGTCCGTCATTGTTCACATCCGCAAAATCAATCCCGAACATGCCGTAAGTTTCTCCGTTTGCGGCAAGGCCATTGTCATACGGATTCCAGGTTGATCCAGTGCCGTTGCCCAGGGCCACTTCAATAAGCTGATCGCCAAAAGAGACCCCTGAATAATCATGATGCATAGCATATCCTACATCCATCTTTCCATCGTTGTTCACATCGCCAAGTGCTATGCCTCCGTAACCAAAGTCTCCGGATTTGTTCAAAGTCCAGGCTGAACCTGTTCCGTTATTTTTCCAAACCATTACTCCCTGTTCCGTAGCATTTACATGAGGGCTTCCATGGTCTCCGATAGAAACAATGTCGAGGTCTCCATCTCCATCCACATCTCCAATTTCGATTTCGGCCATGCCCATTTCAAAAGTAACCGCTGTAAGTCCGCTGCTTGTTACCTGCGTGTAATTTAACTGTGCATTTGCTCCAATAAAGCAAAGCGATAGTGCTGACAATAAGAGATAATTTTTTTTCATTTGATAATTAAGTTTAGTTGCGTTGTTTTATTTTCAGCGCAAATATATCTAGCCCTGCCTGAAACAGCAAGTGCTCAACTAGTAGCTTTCAAAATCCATTTGCTCCCCGAAAAATCAATTTTGGGGTGATTTAGGAGGACTTCATAGGGGGAATGGATGCAGAAATGAGAAATTATTTGCTGCCCGAAAGAAAAGGATACCGGTGTTAAGGATATTGGGATATTGGGATATTGGGATATTGGAAGAATTTATACCTGATCAGCGAAATAAACTGATGTTCCCTTTTTTGAAAATTATTCTTTTGTCAGCTAGCGTTGCCTGCATGCGGTAAACGAACACTTGTGTGTTCATGATTTCCTTTAAAAAATCTCCCGCCCACATAAAAGCAGGATTTGAGGTTGAAAAAACACGTTCTCCCCAGCGATCATAAATATCAATGCTGAAGGTAACGATGCAGGAGGAGTCATAATATAGTTTCAGAGAATCATTTTCTCCGTCCTTGTTGGGAGAAAATGCATTCGGCAAATAAGGATCGCTGCAAGTGATTGGAGGCGCAACAGGTTCTACAAAAACGGTGACTGAATCCATGGCGGTGCATCCGCTTGCAGACGTAACAATTACTTCATAAGAAGTCGTTGAAGCCGGACTCGCTACCGGGTTCGCACAGGTAGTGCAACTGAGTCCGGCAGATGGAGACCAGGAATAAGTTCCGCCCCCGCTGGCGTTAAGCTGGGTGCTTCCACCGGCAAGAATTGTTACATCCGGCCCGGCATTTGCCGTGGGATTCAGGTTGGGAAAATTAGGATTGAAATAGCTCGCCACAAATTCCGGCAGCCCGAGCATACACATCGAGCCCGTGGAATTCGGATCCACATTGACTCCCTGCGCAACATAATTGCAAGAAGTTCCGGCTGTGTTTGGAGAATTGATCACCGCAAGCCACGGGGTAATTTCCACCGCGGCATAAATTTTATTATCCGAGCCAAGCTGCAATCCGTAAATATAATTGGGGTCAAAAGAAGTTCCGATCAGCGTTTGTGTGGATTGCACATTCGCAGCGTTGAGGTCGAACTGCGCCAGCCAGCCGGCATTCCCGATCTGGTAATAGCTCGCGTACAGTTTTGATTCATCAGGCGAAAATTCCACACCGTACACATGATTGGAAGCGAAAGTTAATTGCACAGGATTGGAAACAACACCGGTATTAATATTGAAATCAAAAACTTCCACAATATTCTGATATCCCACCGCAGAAACAATTTTTTTTCCTGAAGGGCTGAACTTCATCTCCCCCACCGAATTATCAACCGGATTGCCGCTATATACGCTACCCACATTGCTCACTACAGGAGGGTTGATTCCCGCGCCGGTAACGAGGTAAGCATAAAAAGCATTCGTTCCCCAATCGTGAACCATTACCCAGATGTCCGTTCCGTTGCAGTGATACACTGCAGCCTGCTTTTCCACCACATTATTTTTCAGCAAAGTATTTTTCGCTGTTACATCTCCCTTGCCTCCGTTCAACGACATATCCACCCGGGAGTACCGGAATCCATTCGGGCCTACAATATAGTCCACTGTAAAAATGTAATAGCTGTTTGCACTTCCGGGCACAGGAACAATCAATCCGGACTGTGTAGAAGAAATATCGCCCATCAGTCCGCTTCCATTGGGCATCTGCAGATGCGTTTTGTCCCAAACAGCAACTCCATTGGTGTAGAAAAGTAAATTCCCATTTGCATCCGACATCGCTGAACAGCCTTCATTGGTGTTGAGCACACCGTTTGTCTGCGCCACTGGAGCCCCGCTGTTAAAATCAAGCCCGCAGAGTGTGCCGAAATACCAGAAGTTGGTTTGCTTCTGGGACCAGGAGAAATAAAATGAATTCAGGAAGAGAAAGGCTGTAAAGAGAATTCTTTTGAAAATCATAAGGTGTGCAAAATTAAAAAAAATCCCCCGCCATTTTCAGACGAGGGATTTACACCAGAAAAAACATATACATCAGCAGAACCCGTGGGCGATCCTGCTGCGGTATACCAGTTATTTTGAGATCACGATCTTTCCTTGCATGGTAGAATTACCGGCTTTCACTTCACAGAAATAAATTCCGCTGTTGAGCTGAGCGGCCGGAACTGAAACCTTGTGGTTTCCAGCACTCATGTTTTCTTTTGCCACATTCAAAATATTTCTGCCAAGCATATCCACAATATTGATTTCGACTACAGAGGATGTTGCGAGGTTAAACTCAATAGTAGCTACCGTGCTTGTTGGATTTGGGAATATCTGCAGATCATTCACAACTTCGGCAGTTTCATTGATTCCGGTAGCCGTACATGAACCCACTCCAAATGGAGCTGTTATCACGCTCTGAGAACTGGAACCTTGTGAAACAGTGAGGCGGAGGCAGCAATTAGGTGATGAAACAGCCGGAGTTACCCACTGATAAACACCTGAATTAGGAGCGCTGGTAACCACATTGGTCCATGGCCCTGCTGATCCTGTTGAAGAAAATTCAATGGTTGTAGTCGCATTGGGTCCTGTTGAAGGAACGCTGCTGAGCCATTTCACAAACTGTACTGAACCCGCTACAAAACACTCTGACCCATGAGGGAACTGTGGAACAATATTCAATGTAGTGGTTCCGACAGTATGTAAAAACACTTTCAGAGAGTTGCTTCCACCTGTGTTGCAGAAAGATGCGATATCGGTAAACCCATCGTGGTCAAAATCACCAACTGCTGCTGCTCTAAAGCCATACGAAGTACTGATCGTGTTCGGAATGGTTCCGTTCAAAGTCCAGTTGCCGGCACCATCCCCTTTATAAATTTCTATTTGAGTGGCTGTCCATGCAACAAGATCGCATTTGCCATCCATGTCCATATCAGCAAGAGCTGCTCCAAATACCGCTTTGGACGCAGGTGGAAGTCCGGTTGAAATACTTACCCATTTGCTGGTTGCTTTATCATAGGTATAAACAAAAACCTGTCCACCGGGTCCGGATCCGGGAGTGATGTAAGCGATATCCATTCCGCCATCTCCATTCACATCTGCAGGATGTACCGAAAGTTTTGCCGTCCAATCGCTAGGCAGTCCGGTAGCCATGGATGAAAACGAACCCTGTCCGTTATTCTTATAAATATTACCTGCCTGGGTTGCAACAGCGAGGTCGGTATTGCCATCGTTGTTGAAATCACCAAACATGCAATACGCGCTGTTCACGCTATTGCCTGTTGGCCCGGCATCTGTATTTGTCCAGGATCCATTGCCATTATTTTTATATATCCATAAACCATCACAACATCCGAAAGAAACGGAAGCAATATCCAGTTTGCCATCGTTGTTCACGTCTCCAAAATCGGTTCCGAACATTCCCCAGTTCATACCTGTACCGGCTGTATCCAACCCGTTATGATAAGGAGTCCAGCTTGTACCCGATCCGTCTCCGGTTCCTACATCTATAAGGTAAGCACCTGATCCCATTCCGGAAGTTGCGTAGTTATGATGCATGCCCATACCAATATCCATTTTGCCATCTCCATTCACATCGCCCAGTGCAACTCCTCCATAACCGAGGTTGCCGCTTTTCACGAGTGACCAGTTGGTACCTGTGCCATTATTTTTCCAAACCATTACACCGGCTTCGGTAACATTTACGTTCGGACTTCCATGATCTCCGATAGAAACAAGATCAAGGTCTCCGTCTCCGTCCACGTCTCCTGCTTCAAATTCGGTTTCTCCTCCTTCAAATGTGACGGTTCCAAGTCCGGTTGTAACCTGGGTGTACGTCAGCTGCGCTTTCGCTATGCAAAAGCACATCGACAATGCTGAGATAAGTCCCGCTTTAGCGAGGACTCGTCCGTGGGCGAGTAATAATTGTTTTTTCATTTTGTGTATGTATTATGTTTTTTAGTGTTTCATCCTGAACGAATGGTGTTTCGCTCAATGAGGTCGC
>JAHEYK010000001.1:42349-55435 GCA_023251625.1 Bacteroidota bacterium | reverse complement strand
CGGGTCGACCCTCTCCCCTGCCTGCCGGCAGGCAGGTAGAACAGGAGAGGGTAACAGCCGTTCAACAATTTTTTAAGTTTGCTTATGCGGATACGCGTACACAATACTCTTGCAACAAAAGACCTGCGCAGGCGGTTACGTAAAGAAGAAACTCCTGCTGAAAAAGTTTTATGGGCTGCATTGCGAAACCGAAAGCTCAACGGAGAAAAGTTTACACGCCAGCATGGCATCGGAGCTTACGTAGCGGATTTTCACTGCTCAAAATATAAATTGGTGATCGAAGTCGATGGTGGAATTCATTTAAGGAAAGATGTTGCTGAACGGGATAGAACCAGAAGTGAATTTATAGAAGCATGGGATATTACAATACTGCGTGTTACAAATGAAGAGGTGTTGAATGATCTTCTGGGAGTTCTTGAGAAGATAAGAGGGTACTTGAAATGAAAGACCTCACCCCGAGCAGACGGTAGCGTCTGGTCGACCCTCTCCCCTGCCTGCCGGCAGGCAGGTAAAAACAGGAGAGGGTAACAGCTCCTGCTAACAATATTTTGTGTAGGATTCTGAACTTCACCCCTCTCTTGTTTTTAAGAGAGGGGAAGTCCCGCCAGCGGGACAGGGGTGAGTTCCTCTTGCGCCCCACTCCAATTCTCGTTTAAATAAAGAAAGGCTTAGCTTTGTAGTAATAAAAGCAAAAATGAAAAAACTGGTTTGGATATTTTTTGTAGCAGTGGTTTCGCTATCGAGTGCGAGTATTTTTATTCCACAATGGACAACTCAGCAGGTACTAAAAGCTAATACGGCAAAGGATGTACTGTGCTTATCAAATGTCGAGAAGGAGGCCATTATGTACATTAACCTTGCAAGGCTTTACCCAAAAGATTTTGTACAGATTGAAGTGATGAATTATTTTGGGACAGACAAATACGAGAGCATTTATAAAAATTCGAAATATTGGACTTCTTTGATAGCAGAGCTCAATAGCACGACACAAAAAAATTCCCTTTATTTTGACAATGATCTTTATGAGAATGCGAAATGCTTTTCAAAAGAACTAGGAGAAAGGAGTTTGGAGAGCCATCAAAGAAAAATTTGTGAAAAGAAAAAATATGCTGAATGTCTTTCATATGGAATGGCAACTGGAAAAGATGTTGCAATGCAATGGCTGATTGATAAAGATGTACCCAGTTTAGGTCATAGAAAAATTTGTTTAGATAGTACTTATACGAAAGTTGCTATTAGTGTTCACTCTCATAAAAAATGGAGTACTTGCGCGGTCGCTGAAATGATTTGGTAACACAAAATGAAAAAACTGGTTGGGCTGTTTGCGCGGACGATTGAAGTGGAAATCCTTTCCGCGCTTGGCGGAAAGATTGGAACGGAAAGCGTGACCCCTTGCACTTCGCTTGGGGACGCGCCCCCTTCAACAAGGCGGAATTGAGGGAATGAAAATTATTGCCATTTTTACACTCCCTTATGACACAAGAAGAACTTTTTAAGAATATTGTTTCTCACTGCAAGGAATACGGATTTGTATTCCCATCATCAGAAATTTACGACAACCTGGGTGCTGTGTATGATTACGGCCCATATGGCGTGGAGCTGAAAAATAATATCCGTGAGTATTGGTGGAAGTCCATGGTGCAGATGAACGATAACATTGTGGGGCTCGATGCTTCTATTTTTATGCACCCCAGTGTTTGGAAAGCTAGCGGGCACATAGATGCGTTCAGCGATCCGCTGATAGATAATAAAGACTCTAAGAAAAGATACCGTGCCGATGTGTTGATCGAAGATCATATTGCCAAGATCGAAGGCAAGATCGACAAAGAAGTGGAGAAAGCAAAAAAGCGTTTTGAGAATTTTGACGAGAAAATGTATCGGTCTACAAATCCCCGCGTGGTTGAATATCAGAACAAAATTGACGAGATAAATACGCGCTTCAAAAATGCGCTCGAGAAGAATGACCTTGCTGAAGTAAAGCAGATAATCGTGGACTGCGAAATTGTTTGTCCGATATCCGGCACCAAAAACTGGACGGACGTGCGCCAGTTCAACCTGATGTTCTCCACACAAATGGGGTCGGTGGCTGATGATTCGGATAAGATCTATTTACGTCCCGAAACAGCACAGGGGATTTTTGTGAACTTTTTGAATGTGCAACGCTCTGCCCGAATGAAAATTCCTTTCGGCATTGCACAAACCGGAAAAGCATTCCGCAATGAAATTGTGGCAAGACAATTCTTATTCCGCATGCGAGAATTTGAACAGATGGAAATGCAATTCTTCGTCCGCCCCGGAGAAGAGATGCAGTGGTATAATTCCTGGAAGGAAAAGCGCATCAAGTGGCATCATGCTATGGGATTCGGCACTGATAAATATCGGTTTCACGATCACATAAAACTGGCGCACTACGCCAATGCCGCCTGCGATATCGAGTTCCAGTTCCCTTTTGGCTTCAAAGAAATTGAAGGTATTCACTCCCGCACCGATTTTGACCTGAGCGCCCACGAAAAACTATCCGGGAAAAAATTACAATATTTTGATTCTGAATTGAACAAGAATTATGTTCCTTATGTAATTGAAACTTCTATCGGACTCGATAGAATGTTCCTGGCTGTTTTGGCCTCTGCTTTTGAAGTTGAAAAGATTGCCCCCTCCAACTCCCCCGAAGGGGGAGAGCATGCGGGTGCATCTGAATCCCCCCTTCGGGGGGAAGGGGGGCTGGAAACAGAACGTATTGTTCTCAGAATCCCTGCTGCACTTGCACCGGTAAAAGTGGCGGTATTTCCTTTGATAAAAAAAGACGGCCTTCCTGAAAAAGCCATGGAAGTGTTCAACCAGCTCAAGCACATCTGCAGGTGCTACTACGAAGAGAAAGACACCATCGGCAAACGCTACCGAAGACAGGATGCTATCGGCACTCCTTTTTGCATTACCATTGATCACGACACTTTAAAAGACAACTGTGTTACCCTGCGCCACCGTGATTCCATGAAACAGGAGAGGATTTCAATAGACAAAATAGCGGGGATCGTGGAGGAGAAAGTGAGTTTGAAAGGGCTCTTATCCTTAATTTGAGGTTTCACATCTTTTAACATCCTGCTAAAATCTTTTTCCTTTTATTTCGTTATTATTGCGGTACGGATCCAATCATTACGAATCTGCGAATAAACATCTGACTTTTGTATTCATTCGTAGATTCGTAATTCATTCGCGATCTGTACCAAAAATATGTCCGACTCCTTAGTAATCATACCCACCTACAACGAAAAGGAGAACATCGAAAAGATGATCCGGGAAGTGTTTTCGCTTTCTGTACCCATGCACCTGCTCATTGTGGATGATGGATCTCCTGACGGTACTGCCGATATTGTAAAAAATCTTCAAAAAGAATTTTCCGAAAAACTTTTTATCGAAGAAAGAAAGGGGAAGCAAGGACTTGGCACTGCGTACATTCACGGATTTAGTTGGGCGTTGAAAAGATCGTATCAGTACATTTTTGAAATGGATGCTGACTTCTCGCACAATCCTGAAGACTTGATCCGTTTACGTGAGGCTTGCGTGAAGGAGGCCGATGTGGCAGTGGGTTCGCGTTATGTAAAAGGTGGCTCAGTAAAAAACTGGTCGATGGAGCGCATCGTTCTGTCATACTTTGCCTCTCTTTATGTGAAAACAATTCTTTGGGTGAATATTAACGACACCACTGCCGGTTTTAAATGCTATCGCAGAAAGGTACTGGAGACCATCGACTTCGACAAAATAAAATTTACAGGCTATGCTTTCCAGATAGAAATGAAATATACAGCGCATAAGCTTGGATTCAAAGTCGTAGAAGTACCCATTACGTTCAAAGATAGAACCGAAGGCACTTCCAAAATGAGCATGGGAATTTTTAAAGAGGCCTTCTGGGGGGTGTTGCAAATGAAGTTTAAAAAGATTCAAAGTCAAAAGTCAAAAGGATAATGCCAACAATCCTCATCAAGAATGCACATATTGTCAATGAAGGGAAAACTTTTCTTGGCAGTGTTTTAATTGAAGGAGATAAGATCAAAAAAATACACCCCACTCCACCTCTCCCCAAAGGGGAGAGAGCCAGCGCGCAACCTTCTCCCCCTTTGGGGGAGATAAGAGAGGGGGTGACAGTAATTGATGCCCAAGGAAAATATTTACTGCCCGGAGTCATTGACGACCAGGTTCACTTTCGCGAGCCGGGGCTTACACATAAAGCCGAGATTTATACCGAGGCCAGGTCAGGTATTGCCGGTGGCGTGACCTCGTACATGGATATGCCCAATACCGTTCCCCATGCGCTCACGCAAAAATTGCTGGAAGAAAAATATAAGCGTGCTTCCCAAGTTTCATTGGCGAATTACTCCTTCTTCATGGGCGCTTCGAACGATAATATGGAGGAGGTGCTGAAAACAAATCCTAAAAATGTTTGCGGGGTGAAAATATTCATGGGTTCTTCCACAGGAAATATGCTGGTGGATAATTCACAAACTTTGGAAAATATTTTTTCAAAATGCAAGCTCCTGATCGCCACGCACTGCGAAGATGAAGCCACCGTTCGTGCTAATATGGAAAATTTTAAAGCGAAGTATGGAGAAGATATTCCGGTTGAATGCCACCCCCAGATACGAAGTGAGGAAGCGTGTTATAAATCCTCCTCCTATGCCGTGTCGCTTGCAAAAAAACACAACACACGCCTGCACATTCTTCATATTTCCACCGCAAAAGAACTGGACTTGTTCGACAACAAAACCCCTTTGATACAAAAACGCATTACGGCCGAAGCCTGCATACACCACCTTTGGTTTTCAGAAGAAGATTATAAAACGAAAGGCAATTTTATCAAATGGAATCCTGCCATAAAAACAAAAAATGACCGCGATGCCATTCTAAAAGGTGTGCTTGAAAATAAAATTGATGTGATTTGTACCGATCACGCCCCACATACATTGGAGGAAAAAAAACAATCTTACTTTAAAGCTCCTTCAGGTGGACCTTTGCTTCAGCATTCATTAGTGGCCATGCTGGAATTTGTAAAACAGAAAAAGTTAACGATCGAAAAAGTGGTTGAGAAAATGAGCCACGCACTGGCAGATTGTTTTCAGATCGAAAAACGCGGCTATATCCGTGAAGGTTATTTTGCTGACCTTGTGTTGGTTGACTTAAATTCTCCCTGGACCGTAGTTGGCTCTTCTCCCCTCTCCTTGGGGAGAGGGGTTGGGGGTGAGGTAAACGTACTGTCTAAATGCGGCTGGTCGCCATTTGAGGGAACTACTTTTCATTCCAAGGTCACCCACACTTTTGTGAACGGGCATCTCGTTTACTCAGACGGGAAATTTGACGAGTCAAAAAAAGGGCAACGATTAATGTTCGACAGAAACTAGGTCATGCAGGTTATCGGATTTTATCTCGCACTTCCTTTCATGTATTTGATCTCTATTCTTCCTTTCCCTTTTCTATATTTATTATCTGATGGAGTGTTCATCCTGCTGTACTACATCATCGGGTATCGAAAAAATGTGGTGGCAGAAAATCTTCGTAGATCATTTCCGGAACGGTCCGAAAAAGAAATTTTGCAATTACGCAGAAAGTTTTACCGCTACTTCTGCGACCTCACCCTGGAAACATTTAAAACACTAAGCATCCCCAAATCCACTATGCTGAAACACTGCAAGATGGATGAACAAAGTATTCAGCTTTTCAAGAACCTTTCTGACGAAAAAAAAAGCTGCATCCTTGTACTGGGCCATTTAGGGAATTGGGAATGGGCAGGCAATACGTTCAGCCTCACGTGCAAACAGCCTCTTTATGTGATCTATCATCCTCTTACAAACAATTATTTCAATCAGCTAATCATTGGTATGCGTACCCGTTTCGGTACCCGCCTGATCGAAATGAAGAATACATTCCGCGATATGATAACCATGAAGAATGAGGTCAATGCCACTGCGTTTATTGCCGATCAAACCCCGCCACCTGAGAATGCTTACTGGACAAATTTTCTGAACCAGGATACCCCCGTTTTTTCAGGCACTGAAAAGATCGCACGGAAATTGAACCTACCTGTTATCTATGTGAACGTGAACAAAATAGGACGAGGAAAATATGTGGTGCATGCTGAAATGCTTTGTGAAGACCCTGCAACTGCTTCAGACGGAGAAATTTCAGAATTGCATACTAAAAAATTGGAAAAAGAAATATTGAAAAATCCCGAAATCTGGCTATGGTCTCATAGGAGGTGGAAGCATAAACGCCCGGCCTGATTATTTTGGATTTCAGGATTATCATTATATTTGCCTGCTAAAAGAGAGGTCACCATTTTGAACGGGACCCATATTTTAATTTGTGAGACAAGGAAAAGAATTAATACTCGCAACAAGGCCCTTTGCATCTGAGATCAAGTGGAAGAGCTGGTTCACTACCCTTTCTACCTTGACCCTGCTTGTTTTTTTTCACTGGGGAACGTTTCAGCACATTCATCCGGCACTACGAATAGTGTCGAGTATCCTCACGGGGCTTGTCATCTCCCGAATGTTTGTGATCTATCATGATTATGCCCACCACACCATCTTATATAAATCTATTCCTGCAAAAATTATTTTCTCCCTGTTCGGGTTGTACATGCTCGCTCCTACCAGCATCTGGAAACGTTCGCACGATTATCATCACAATAACAACTCAAAGCTTTTCAGCGCAAGCATTGGCTCGTATCCGATCTTCTCCAAACAAAAATTTTTAACTGCCAGCAAAAGCGAACGCAGAGAGTACCTGGCGATACGTTCTCCGCTCAACATGCTGTTCGGATATTTTACAATTTTTGGTTTCGGAATGTGTTACTGGTCATTTCACTCTAGTCCGCGCAGACATTACGATTCGCTCATTGCCCTGCTCATCCATGTGAGTGCCTTTGTTTTGATCCCGTACTTTTTCGGTTGGTTCACCTTGCTGGTGGGTGTGCTGATGCCTTTCTCCATTGCATGCGGGTTTGGCGCGTATCTTTTCTATGCCCAGCATAATTTTCCGGGGGTTACGTTCAAAAATAATATCGAGTGGAGCTACGACCACGCTGCTTTGGAATCATCCAGCTTTATGAACACAACCCGTTTCTGGCATTGGGTAACAGCAAATATCGGCTATCATCACATTCATCATCTCAATGCTAAAATCCCTTTCTACCGCCTTCCGGAGGCCATGAAAGCCATCCCCGAATTACAGAATCCGAAGACCACTACACTTTGGCCGTCTGATATTATCAAATGCCTGCGCCTCAAGATCTGGGATCCGGACATCCGGCAAATGGTACCCCTGAGCGCCATCAGCTAATTCTCATCCCCTCCCTTTAGTTATCAGTATTGTTTTTAGATTTGGCATGCTAAACCATTTTGTCATGGGCCGCATCACCTCATACGAACAATATCTTTCCGAATACAAAAAAAGCGTAGAGGATCCGGAAAAATTCTGGGCGGAGATAGCCGAAGAATTTACCTGGAGAAAGAAATGGGATAAGGTACTTGAATGGGATTTTAAAGACCCCAATATCAACTGGTTCATTGGAGGAAAATTAAATATCACCGAAAATTGTTTGGATCGTCACCTGAAAGAACGAGGAGAACAAACTGCCATTATCTGGGAGCCGAATGATCCAAAAGAAGAAGGCAGAAAAATTTCATACACAGAGCTTCACTCGGAAGTTTGCCGTTTTGCAAATGTTCTGAAAAATAACGGAGCAAAAAAAGGCGACCGCATCTGCATTTACATGCCCATGGTTCCTGAACTAGCCATTGCCGTTCTGGCTTGCGCGCGAATTGGCGCAATTCATTCTGTGGTGTTCGGAGGTTTTTCCTTTCAATCTCTTGCCGACAGGATCCATGATGCAGATTGTAACATGGTTGTAACAGCCGATGGTGCTTTCCGCGGGGCAAAAGATATTCCGCTCAAATCTGTGGTGGATGAAGCGTTGCAAACCTGTGATTCCGTAAAAAGAGTGATCGTATTAAAAAGAACAAACATTGCCGTAAAAATGCAAAGTGGGAGAGATGTTTGGTGGCAGGATGAAATTGCAAACCTTCAAGGTCTTAAAGACCTTGAAGGTTTTTACAAAGCAGAAGAAATGGATTCCGAAGACATGCTCTTCATCCTTTACACCAGCGGCTCTACCGGAAAACCAAAAGGAGTGGTGCATACGACCGGAGGATATATGGTTTACACAGATTATACATTTAGAAACGTATTTCAATACAACACCCACCCCACTCTGCCTCTCCCCGAAGGGGAGAGAAGGCAGGACGTGAAAAAAAACCCAAGCTACCACACTACAGATACACAAATGTGGAATTTACTACAGGACAAAGCAGTTTCTATGCGCAAGAACCCAACCCAAGCAGAAATGGTATTATGGGAAGCCCTGAGGAAACATGGTACTGATCATCATTTTAGAAGGCAGCATATTATCGATCGTTTCATTGTTGATTTTGTATGCCTGGAAAAATCATTAGTTGTTGAAGTAGATGGCGACATTCACGATTACCAAAAAGAAGAGGATGAACAACGTACCAGGTGTTTGAAAGAAAGTGGAATGGATCTTATCCGATTCCGGAATGAAGAAGTAATTGGGGATATTGACGGTGTAGTAAAACAGATTTCATCTTACCTGAAATCTATTCCATCGAATTCAATACGTCCTTCCCTCTCCCCCTTTGGGACTACCGAAGGTAGGGAGCGAAGCTCGGGAGGGGGTGAGGCTGCTGAAGTGTTCTGGTGCACAGCCGATGTGGGCTGGATCACCGGCCATTCCTATTTAGTTTACGGTCCGCTGCTCGCTGGCGCTACTACATTAATGTTCGAGGGAATTCCAACCTTTCCGGATGCCGGGCGATTCTGGCAGGTGATCGATAAATACAAAGTGAATATTTTTTATACGGCTCCTACTGCCATCCGTTCACTGGAAGCGGCAGGACTGGATTTTGTGAAGCCTTATAAATTAGACTCGCTGCGGGTTTTGGGAACTGTGGGAGAACCTATCAACGAAGTTGCCTGGAACTGGTACAATGAAAATATAGGCAAGAATAAATGCCCTATTGTGGATACCTGGTGGCAGACTGAAACAGGAGGTATCATGATCTCTCCACTCGCAGGCATCACCAAAACAAAACCGGGCTTCGCAACGCTGCCACTTCCGGGAGTACAACCAGTTTTGGTAGATGAAAAAGGAAATGAACTCATTGGAAATAATGTGGAAGGCAGGCTGTGCATGAAATTTCCCTGGCCCGGGATCATACGCACCACCTACAAGAATCATCAACGCTGCTATGATGCTTACTTCTCCCAGTTCAAAGGATATTACTTTACCGGTGACGGATGCCGAAGAGATGAGGATGGATATTATAGAATCACCGGCCGCGTTGACGATGTGATAAAAGTTTCAGGGCATTTGTTAGGCACTGCCGAAATTGAAAACGCCATCAACCAGCATCCTGATATTGTTGAAAGTGCTGTGGTAGGATTTCCTCACGAGATAAAAGGTTGGGGCATTTACGCTTTCTGCATTGACGAGCACGGAAGGAAGAATGTAGATGTTCTCAAAAAAGAAATTGTTGCTACCGTCACAAAATTCATGGGAGCGATAGCTAAGCCTGATAAGATCCAAATTGTAAAAGGACTTCCAAAGACCCGTTCAGGGAAAATAATGCGAAGGATACTCCGTAAAATAGCAGAAGGAGATGTCGCCAATTTAGGAGACACCTCCACCCTGCTCGATCCATCCGTAGTTGATGAGATCAAACAAAACGCTGTTTGATCACTTAACCCAACGCTCCCATAAAAAAGATGATCAGGTTCATTGCCAACGCAAATGCCGCTGTGTACACGATCATTTTGAGTGGAGCTAAGCCCATCACGAGGATCAGAGAAAATACAGTTGGAAATATGACCAGCGCAAACTGGATGTCTCCCAAGTTAACAGCATATGGCGCTGCGATGCTGCCGAACATGATGACCAGTCCTATTACGAGCATATTAATGCCGTAACGGCTCTCTTCTGCCTTTGCCCAAACGGAAGTGTCTTCTTGATGCGTTGCGCTTGCAACTGCGTGCTGATGATGATACGTTGTGGTTTCCATAGTTTTATTGATTAGGGGTTTATATTCTTCTTTGATTTACAATTCAAAGTAATGAAACCTGAGAGGCGTAAAACATGACAAAAGGCAATTTGGAATATGATAGAAATCAGGTTTTACTGAGGCATGCCCAAAAACATTAATTTTTTGTTTGTAGCTTTACAAACAAGAATGCCACAGATTCACAGATTAAATACCTTGACGCTAGCGTCAAGGTTGCGCAAAAATTATATTCAGTGAAAATCTGTTCTTTTAATTTGTCAAACGTATAAATCTGTGAATCTGTGGCAAAAAACCTTAACACTACATTATTATGGTAAAACATTTTATGGACTTCTGCCTGCGCGATGCAAACAAGCTTAAAGAAGAGATCTCTCTTTATAGAAACGAAACCGATCTGTGGGCTCTGAAAGGAGATGTAAAAAATTCCGGAGGAACTCTTACCCTGCACCTGATCGGCAACCTGAAGCATTTTATAGGGGCTCAGCTGGGTAATACAGGTTATGTGCGCAACAGAGATAAAGAATTTGCTGACAGGGATATTCCAAGAGAAAAAATACTCATTGAAATTGAGGAGGTGATCTCCATGCTAAAGAAAATATTGCCATCACTCAAGGATACAGACCTTGAAAAAGAATTCCCTATTGAGTTTCTGGGAGCTAAGAGAACAATCGGCTACATGCTTCTGACCTTGTCGAATCATTTCAATTATCATCTGGGGCAGATCAATTATCACAGGAGGATGATGGCCTAACATTAAATCATGAAACTGCTGTCATGCTGAGCTAGCTTGCCCTGAGCGAAGTCGAAGGGAAGCATTCATAAACCCTTCGACAGGCTCAGGGTGACAACATCCTATGAGTGTACCTGCACCTTCTTCGCATTCGCCATTGCCTTCTTCTTAACCTTCACAACATCGCTGCCCTTTTTATCCCAAGCCAGGCAAACGGCCATTCTTCGATATGGGCGCGTGGTCGGTTTTCCGAAAATGCGCAGGTCTGTTTGTTTTTGGGAGATCGCCTTTTCAACTCCCGCGTATGTAGGGTTGCTCCCTTCTTGCGAAGCGAGAATCACCGCGCTTGCTCCCACTCTTTCTAAAATAATTTCAGGAATCGGCAAGCCAAGCACCGCACGAGCGTGCAATTCAAACTCTGAAAAATTCTGCGTGCCTGCGAGCGTAACCATCCCTGTATCGTGTGGGCGGGGAGAAAGCTCGGAAAAATAAACTCCATCTTTCTTCGAAAGAAAAAATTCTACTCCCCAGATGCCAGCACCAGTCAACGCTTTGGTGACCTTCGCTGCCATCTTCTGTGCTTCTTTCAGGTGTTTAGCGCTTATCGGGTGTGGCTGCCAGCTTTCCTGGTAATCTCCACGCTCCTGGCGGTGGCCGATGGGCGGACAGAATAGTGTCTTGCCCCGCCCGGATGCCAGCCCGACAGAGTCATTCTGGCGGGAACCGTTCGGACGGGCATTCTTCTGAGTAACTGTAAGTAAAGTAATTTCAGAATCAAATTTTATAAATTGCTCAATGATTACCTCTTTAATATCTCCACGCGTACCGCTCATGGCGTAGTCCCATGATTTTTGTATATCTGATTCCGATTTAACTACACTCTGCCCTTTTCCGGATGAGCTCATCAACGGCTTCACCACACAGGGAATTCCGATCTCATGAACAGCCTTTGTGAATTGCTCCAGCGTTGTCGCATAAGCATAGTTGGCAGTCTTCAGTTTTAATTCTTTAGCGGCAAGGTCACGAATGGCTTTGCGGTTCATAGTGAAATTAGCAGCCCGTGCTGAAGGCACAACATGGTATCCTTGTTTTTCGTACTCATAAAAACGTTCGGTACGTATCGCCTCTATCTCCGGAACAATAATATCCGGCTTGTGTTTGGCTACAATTGCATCCAGCGCATCTCCATCCAACATGGAGATCACTTCGCGTTCGTCAGCCACCTGCTGGGCAGGAGCGTTATTGTATGAATCAACTGCTATCACATAGGCGCCTAAACGTTTAGCAGCGATCACAAATTCTTTACCAAGTTCCCCTGAGCCGAGGAGAAGAATCTTTTTCATTAAACAAAGATAATTTTTTGCGCGTCATCGCAAAGACGCTGTCACCCTGAGCCTGTCGAAGGGTTTAGTTATTCCATAGCTGCTTCGACAAGCCAGCCTACCGCAGGCAGGCTCAGCATGACAACACTATTGGCTCGCAATGACGTTTGTTTTTTTAAATTTGCTTTGTCTCAATACCCAATACTCCTATGTACGGCACCTTCAAACAACACCTGCAAAAAGAACTTAAGACCATTGAAGATAATGGACTCTTCAAGCGTGAGCGCATTATCACCACCAAACAGGGCGCTATTGTAAAAGTTGCTATTCCTCCCCTCTCCTCGGGGAGAGGGGCCGGGGGTGAGGTGAAGGAAGTAATTATTTTCTGTGCAAACAATTATCTGGGACTGTCCTCTAATCCCAAAGTGGTAGAAGCTGCTCACAAAACGCTGGACACACATGGTTACGGAATGAGTTCGGTTCGTTTTATCTGCGGCACACAGGATATTCATAAAACCTTAGAAGAAAAAATTTCAAAGTTCGTTGGACAGGAAGACACTATTTTATATGCGGCCTGCTTTGATGCAAATGGTGGAGTATTTGAATGTCTGTTAGGGGAGGAAGATGCGGTTATCTCGGATGAATTAAATCACGCATCGATCATTGACGGAGTTCGTTTGTGTAAAGCACAGCGCTACCGCTACAAGAATTCTGATATGGCTGACCTCGAGGAACAACTGAAACAAGCGCAGAAACAACGTTTTCGTTTGATCGTTACCGATGGGGTTTTTTCGATGGATGGATATGTTGCTCCACTTGATAAAATTTGCGACCTTGCTGATAAATACAACGCCATGGTAATGGTAGACGAAAGCCACGCCAGCGGTTTCATCGGTAAAACAGGAAG
>JAHEYK010000001.1:0-42249 GCA_023251625.1 Bacteroidota bacterium | reverse complement strand
GTTTCCTGATAAGTCGACAAGAAAGGAAGATTGATGGTTTTGAAAATTCTTTGATTCGAAGATCTTATTGCCAACAACATCATACACTTCCATATCCTGTAGATTTATCTGAGGATTCAAGATTGAAAGGTTAAAAATTCCGGCTGAGGAAACAGAAGGAGAAATAGTTATTGCATGCGACAAACTATTCTCTTCCATGCCTAATATGGTTATGTTTTGACAAATGCTGTCCCAACACCCATGGATGTTGGCAACATTCAAACATAAAAAGTAGTTTCCGCCAAACGTATAAACATGCTGAGGATTTTGTAATGTACTTGTAATGCCGTCACCAAAATTCCAATTATAGCTTGTGGCTCCGGCTGATGTATTTGTAATACTTATAGTATCCCCGGAAATTGTATATGTAAAATTTGCATTGGGCCAAGAGTATACATCTACCATTTTATTCATTAAGGTAGTTGCACACCCATAACTAGAAGTAACCGTAAGTGACACAGTATAACTACCTGGGGAATTGTAACAAATAGTTGGTGGATTCTGGGCGTTGGAAGAAGAAGGAGACCCTCCGGGAAAACTCCAGGCCCAATTCACTAGAGTACCATCTGTAGATGTTGATGCATCAACATACTGATTACAAACAGGTGCACAGCCGCTGTCAGGCCCTGCAAAATTTACAATTGGAATATTATATACCAATACCTGCTGCATGATGGTGTCTTTACATCCTTGCTGAGATGTTATAACCAACGTAACAGTATGGGTACCTGCTGTACCGTAAACAGTAGAAGCATTTTGGGTTGTAGCAGAAACAGGACTTCCGCCCGACATGTTCCAACTCCAGGAGGTGATAGGATCCCCCGGCATACCAATTGACCCATCCATAAGCGATGTAGTTCCACCCAGGCATGGTGCCGTACCTGTAAATGCCGCGGTTGGAGATGAATTAATAGTTGCAGGAATTGTTGCATTGCTTTGACATCCACTATCTGATGTCACTGTCATATTCACACTAAAAGTGCCCCACGCTGTAAATAAATGACAAGGGTTTTGCGATGCGGAAATATTAGCCGCTCCGGAATTAGGATCTCCAAAATTCCAAGACCAACTCACGTTACTCCCTGAAGAAACAGATGACAAATCAGAAAAACAAGTGGTGTCTCCAAAACAAACACCTGCTCCTACAAAATTTGCAAGAGGCAATGGATTTACCCAAACACTTTTCTTTAATGTATCCTTATTCCCAAAATTGTTTGTAACGGTCAATGTTACAGTGTATGTGCCTGGGGCTAAATATGTATGAGAAGGGTTTGGAGCAGACGAAATATTACTGTCTCCAAAATTCCAACTCCACTGAGAGATTGTATTATTACCGGTTGACAAATCGGTAAATACAGTTGGATTGTTGAAGCATACGTTTGGAGCAGTAAAGTTTGCTGTCGGATTTTGCGCTACACAAAAAGTGGAGACAAAAATTCCAAAAAGAAAAACAATGTTCCTTTTCATTTTACCTGCTTATTACGACCTTCCTCGTTACGCTTCCCTCACCTGTATTGATCCTAACAAAGTAACTTCCTTTTGATAAGGAGGAGACATCGATATTATATTTTCCTATTGCTGTTTTATTTTCTGAGATCATTATTTTACCCAAAACATCTGTAAAAATAATTTCTGCCTTGCCGAAATTCTTATTTCCAAAATCAATAAATATATTTTCGGAAGCAGGATTGGGAAATATATTTACACCAGTAAATATATTTTCTTCGACTGCTGTTAGGCAGGTGTCTTGCAAAACATATTTTAAATAAATAGTACATCCTAGTGATGGAACCACTAGCACTGAAAACGTATCGCCTGCCTGTGCTATTGGGCTGATACAACCAGTGCTATTAGCATACGGTAGGCTGTTGTGATACCATTGATAATAATTGTTTTGGAACGTGTCCGGGGCGCACAGCGTTATCTGCTGCCCTGTACAAGAGAGTGGCGATAATTGACTGCATGCGAAGTCCCAATACGAATGCGCAAAATGCCCGCACTGACTGCAATCTGCGTTTGTAACGATCACTGTTAATTGTTGTCCGATATAATTCACCAGGTTAACAGAACCAATCGTCCAAGGTTTGTACCAGGTTGAGCTTCCTCCTGTACATCCTGAGCTTGCCGGATAAAATCCCGGAATGTTCGAATTGGCCACAATGTGCATAAAGGAACATGGTACCGTATCACCGATTTGATCCAGAATAACAAAGTTGACAAAAGGCTTTTCGTTAGGCGCATGGCTTGACCCCGGATCGTACAGCACAACCGCATAAGAGTACAAAAAGGTCGTGTCCTGCGCAGTGGGAGTTAACTGATAAGTGATCTGTTCAGCATAACAACCGGGCAACTCCGGGCAACCGATCTGAATCGATGCTTTTCCAAATCCTGGCGCAACGACCGGAAGCGGTGGTGAACCGGGAGCAACACCCGGACTACAAGAATCTATTCCCTTTCCCGAAGTGAGATTGAAACAGGTGTTCGCGTTGCTTACAGGTGGGTTCACAGAAACTGTAAACGTACATGGGTTGCCACCGTTCGTTTGTCCGGGAGCGCCATTCCAGGCACCCCATCCATTTTCTACACCAATGTCATCACACCATGAAGTGTTGGGAATAATATTTTTTCTAAGATTGTTGTAATCTCTCCATTCCACCTTTCTTCCGGAAGAGATCAATTTCTTTCTATCGCTGATTAGCTTGTCTATCACTATTTCTGACAGCCCATCGGCTTTCATCATCTTTCTCTCCGCCTGCTCATTAAATACGTTCGACAGCATGGCTGATGGATTCACAGGAGCGATGTTTTGCGTTACAGAACCTGCTTTCTGTGCCTTAGTTTCAACAGCTGAAAAGAGTATCAGGCAAAAAAACGCTGAAATAACCGAGAATAAATATTTTTTCATGAAATAGATGTTTAATGGTTAGACGTAAATTTTTGGAAAAGGTTGCTTGATTTAACAGTAACTATTTGCTGTTATACGCATTCATCGTCTTTTCTACACCCATGAGTGCGAAGTCTTTGATGGCTTCAACGGCAAGCTCAATTTTAGGAAGGATAATTTGCAACTCATCGTTGCTCCATTTGCCGAGGACAAAATCAACTTGTCCTCCGCGTGGGTACTCATTGCCGATACCAAAACGCAGGCGGGAATAATTTTCGGAGCTTAGTACTTCCGTAATATTTTTTAAGCCATTATGCCCTCCGTCACTTCCTTTCGGGCGCAGGCGAATGGCGGCCATCGGAAGGGCGATGTCATCTGTAATTACGAGTAAATTGCTCAACGTGATTTTTTCCTGTTGCAGATAATAGTTCACCGCCTTGCCGCTCAGGTTCATGAACGTAGTGGGTTTGACAAGGATAAAAGTTTTGTTCTTTACTTTTCCTTCGGCAGCAAATGCAAGCCGCGAGGACTCAAATTTTATTTTCAGTGAATCAGCAACGGCATCCAGGATCTTGAAACCGATGTTGTGACGTGTGTTATCGTACTCCTCTCCGGGATTCCCTAAGCCCACTATTAAAACCTTATTCATGAAAAGTAAAAGTACACATAAAAAAAAGTCCCCTGACGTATTGCCAGAGGACTTCATTTGCACTTCCTCCTCCCCTTTGGGGAGGTAGGGTGGGGTGCTTATTTTTTCTTCTCTTCCTTCTTTGCATCCTTCGCAGGTGCTGCTGCCGCTGCTGCCGCTGGTGCTCCTGCCGCAGGCGCTCCTGCTACCGGTGCTGCTCCCGCTACCGCTGCTGCCGCTGCTGCAGCCGGTGTAACTTCTTCCACCACTTCGCGTGTTACCTTCACGGCCACAATGGTTACGCTTTGCTCGTGAAGAAAAGTGACTCCTTCATATTTGAGATCTTTAATGCGGATATAATCTCCGATCTTCAACGGTTCAATATTGAGGTCAATCGTTCCGGGAATTTTTGAGATTGGAGCTTTTACGCGGATGCGTGTAAGTTTCTTCAAAAGTTTTCCGCCTTCTTTCACTCCCACAGAAGTACCCGTCAATTTAACAGGTATATCCATTACCACGGGCTTGTCACCCAATACTTCCAGGAAATCAACGTGTATGATCCTGTCTGTGATCGGATGGAACTGAATGCCTTGCAGAATAGCATCGGTTTGCTTTCCGCCAACATCCAGTTTTATCATGTGAACATCAGGCGTATAAACTAGATTTTTAAAATCTTTTTCCACCGCTTCAAAATGAACGATGTCCTTTCCACCGTAAAGAACGCAAGGCACCTTACCTTCTCTTCTGAGGGAATGTGCGTTTGTACGTCCGGTTGTTTTTCTTGGTGATCCTGTGAGTGATATAGTTTTCATAATTGAGATTATTTACCCCTGCCCTAAAGGGAGTAGGGGTATTATGTTGTTATTTTTTCTTTTGGTTTTTGTTCAATGACTTTTCCCCCTTTAGGGTTGGGGTTCCTTTTTATTTTGCCGATGCAAATCGTTTAGCTGCTTCGTCCCAGTTTACCACATTCCAGAAAGCATTGATGTAATCCGGCCTGCGGTTTTGATAGTTCAGATAATACGCATGTTCCCAAACATCCAATCCAAGAACAGGGGTTCCTTTGCATTCGGAAACACCTGCCTGTCCGGTAGGCAGGTCCATCAAAGGATTGTCCTGGTTAGGCGTTGAACACACGGCCAGTTTTCCTCCGCTCACACAAAGCCATGCCCATCCGGATCCAAAACGGGTAGTTGCCGCTGTATTGAATTGTGTCTTGAAATCTGCAAAAGTGCCGAAAGCTGCTTTAATAGCATCTCCCAAAGCGCCTGCCGGTTCCCCACCTCCATTTTGCTTCATGAGGGTCCAGAACATGGAATGGTTATAGTGGCCTCCTCCGTTATTGCGCACGGCAGGGGCATATTTGGAAATGTTCTTGCAAAGCTCTTCCAGGCTCAGTTTCTCTTCGGGTTTACCAGCAATGGCATTATTAAGGTTAGTCACATAGGCATTGTGGTGCTTGGTGTGATGGATCTCCATAGTACGGGCGTCAATATGCGGTTCAAGTGCATTATACGCGTAGGTCAGCTTAGGTAGTTCAAATGCCATTTTTAGGGTTGTGTAAAAGGGTCGCAAATATAGAAAAATATATTTTCAGTCGCTTGCGTATGAAAAATAAATTTATTTACCTTTGGCGCTTATTATCCCTATTAAAAACCAAACAAAACAAATGAAAAAAGTACTTGCACTCCTTACCGCGTTCGTATTTGTAGGCTTAGTTGCCTGCGGACCATCAGCAAATGATGCAGAAAAACAAAAAGCTGCTGAAGATTCAACAGCCAATGCTCTTTTGCAACAAGCTCAACAAGCAGCCGCTGATTCTACAGCTAAAGCAGCGGAAGCAGCAGCTCCTGCAGCAGCTGATACTACTAAGAAGTAATTTCCTTCTTTTTAAGTTAAAAATAAAGAAAGCACCTGATTGGTTAATTCCACTCAGGTGCTTGTTTATTTTTAAAAGCCAATTTTTTATTAAAATTTAACGGGGGGGGGTGATGGCCTATTACCAAAATCAAAACAATTTCACCGCTTTTTGAACCATCTTATCCTCTTCGTTGAGGATAGGATAGAACCCTGCGTTGCCCCATATCTGCCTGGCTATACCTGATTTAAGCAGATTTCTGATCAACATTCCTGAGACAGCTTCTTCCTTTACATTTTGTTTCACTCCCAGTTTTTCAGAGAAGGCAAAAAGTTCATTCATGGTCTTTGCATCCGCTGAAAAAGAAGATCGGAATCCGGAAAGTCCCATGCTCGTAAGTGCTTTTCGGTTCTTATCTGCATATTCAAAACAAAATTGATTAAGTGCTCCTTTCACAAAAAGTTCGGTAAGATAGGGCGTTCTGCCTGCCGTATCAAGTGGGATGAATACATCAGGAGTAATACCTCCGCCTCCGTAAACCACCTTCCCCTTGGGTGTTTTATACTTCAGAGAATCGTTTTCGTGAATACTATCGGCATGTAAAAGCTCTCCTTGTTTATAGCGGCTGTATTCTTCGCTGTAATAATCTTCCAGGTTTTTTCCGTAGGGCTTTTGAATACATCTTCCGGTGGGTGTGCAATAGCGTGCTACGGTAAGACGGATGGCTGAACTATCCGAGAACATTGTTTCGCGCTGCACCAATCCTTTTCCAAAAGAACGCCTGCCTACAATAGTGCCACGATCGTTATCCTGAATAGCGCCCGCTACGATCTCACTGGCAGAAGCAGAGCTTTCATCAATGAGCACGACCAGTTTTGTTTCGCTAAGAATGCCTTTATGGCTTGCCGTGATGGTTTCTTTAGGATGAGATTTTCCTTGCGTGTAAACGATCACTTGTCCGTTTTCTAAAAATTCATCGCATATTTTTATCGCGGCAGAAAGCAGTCCACCTCCGTTGCCACGAAGGTCCAGGATCAGGCTCTGCATTCCTTCAGCACGCAACCTGGATGCTTTCTCTAAGAATTCATCATAGGTAGTTTCTGCAAAGCGGCTCACTTTTATATAGCCTGTTGTTTTGTTCAGCAGGTATCCTGCATCCACGCTAAAGATAGGGATGGTACCACGGGTAATGGTATAATCGATCAGTTTTGTTGAATTGCCACGCATGATGCTGACAGTAACCTGTGTGCCTCCTTTGCCCCGGAGTTTTCCTAAGACATCTTTGTTCTTTATTTTTATTCCCGCCTGCACTTTGCCTTCGATCTTCACTATTTTATCGCCTGCCTGAATGCCCAACAGTGCACAGGGCCCGCCGGGAATTGCAGCAATAACACGGATCGTATCTTTAAAAATATTGAACTCAATTCCTATGCCTTCAAAATTCCCTTCGAGCGGCTCGCGCATTTCTTTTACTTCCTGGGCTGTGATATAGACGGAATGTGGATCAAGGTTCTGCAAAAGATCTGTGATCGCTTTTTCGACCAATACTTCTTTCTTAACCGTATCCACGTACTCTTCTTCAATAAAATTCAAAACGCTGTTCAGCTTATCGGAAGATTTTTTTTCGGAATGCAGAAAACGAACAGAAGGCGTAGAGAAATTCAGTTTAGAGCCGATAAAAATTCCGGTTGCGAGCAGTAATGCAAAAATGATTGGTAGAACTATTTTTAATCGGGAGCTCATTTCTTTTTGTACCTCACCACCTCTATTCCGAACTTTGTAAGAAACTCCACTCCTTCTTCTGTCTCAATCCCTTTGAACTCTGCATAACTGTTGAGATAAATGACCTTTTTGATGCCGGATGCAAAAAGGATTTTTGCACAGGAAAGACAGGGAGCTAAGGTGACATATATCGAACAATTCTCAAGCGGAACATTATTTTTTGATGCATAAATGATCGCATTCTGTTCCGCATGAAGAGCCAATGAACATCCTCCTTTACTGTGGCGTGGACAACCTGTATCCGGCCATTCAATATCGCAGTTGTGTGTGCCTGCAGGAGGCCCATTGTATCCTAAAGAAACAATGCGGGTATCTTTTGTAAGAACGGCACCCACTTTTGTTTTTACACAATGTGAACGTTGGGCAAGATTTTCTGCCAGTTCCATATAGATATCGTCAAAGCTGGGGCGCATACAGGTTTAAAGTTCCGGGTTCAAAGTTCAAGGTTAAGAATATTTTGACCCTTTAAGTGATGATTCGCTCAAATAATTCATTAATGCAGATATTTTTTTAGAAAGACTTTCTGCTTTTCACATAAATAATCAAATTCAGTTTGTGTGATGTATTCTCTGTCAAATATTCTTGTTAATTGAGATCTCAATTCTCCATTTGATCCTTTTGCAATTGAAAGAAACTGTGAGAACTCCTTGTTTCCGTTACGTTCAAATCCCTCAGCAATATTATCCATGGTTGACCCACTTGAAGAACGCATCTGATCTCTCAACTTAAAATCCTTAGACAGATCACCACTTTTAGTTAATTCGAAAATCTCTTTGGAGAGTTGCCGGGCCAATTGCCAAATTTCCAAATCCTCAAATCTTTTAACCGTAGCCATTGCTTTATTTTGTATTTAACTTTGAACGTTAAACCTTGAACATTGAACTACTGTTTTAAAAAACTTTAGAAGCTACTCTGCGTACCGGCTCTGCGCTTCCCATAGTATAAAAATGAAGTACAGGCGCTCCGAACTTGATAAGTTCCTTTGCCTGTTTGATGGCCCACTCTATTCCAACCTCTTTTGCATCGTTGTCGCTTTTGCATTTGTCTATTGATTCCATCAGATCCTGAGGAATGTCAAGGAAAAATGTTTTAGGAAGAATGGATGCCTGCGCTTTTGTGGTCATTACTTTCAGTCCCGGAACGATGGGAACATTAATATCCATTTCTCTGCACTTTTTTACGAAGTCGAAATATTTTTGGTTGTCATAGAACATTTGTGTGACAATGTATTGAGCGCCAGCATCCACTTTTGTTTTCAGGTGGCGCATATCGGACGTCATATTAGGTGCTTCAAAATGTTTTTCAGGATAGCCCGCCACTCCAATGCAGAAATTAGTAGGAGTGACTTCCACCATTTCATCTTCATGCAGGTAAGATCCTTTGTTCATATTCACCACCTGCTTCACGAGATCGATCGCGTATGCATTTCCTCCCGGTTCAGGAATAAATGAGCGTTCGTTCTTCACGGCATCACCGCGTAGCACAAGCACGTTGTCGATACCCAAAAATTGCAGGTCAATGAGTGCACTTTCTGTTTCTTCTTTTGTAAATCCTCCGCAGATGATATGAGGAACGGTATCGATCTTATACCTGTTCATGATCGCTGCACAGATGCCTACTGTGCCGGGGCGCTTGCGTGTAGAAACTTTTTCAAGATATCCTCCTTCGCGCTTTTTATAAACATATTCCTCCCGGTGATAGGTAACGTCTACGAACGAGGGTTTGAATTCCTGAAGCGGGTCAATGATGTTATAGATAGACTGGATGCTTTTCCCTTTTAAAGGAGGAAGTATCTCTATCGAGAAGAGCGTGGACTTAGACTGCTTGATGTGATCAATAACTTTCATTACTTATTTAATAAGGATGGCAAAGGTAATTAAATGGGGAATATATAACCGCTGCCTCCCCCTACCCCCTAAAGAGGGGGACACCTACCAATTAGATCTCTCCCTCAAAAAAGTGATCTGCGCGGCATGGTGTTTTCCATGCCAGGAGTAAAGGTTCATTAAAAACTTAACAGACATCTCGCGCTTGCTTTCAGGATGAAAAACGCTTTTGGAATAATCAGAAGGAGATATTTTTTTCAGCATGTGTACCATGCGGGAGTGCAAAGCATCTAAAATAGAAAGTGAAATTTCTACCGGAAGATTTTTTGCATCATCCATTTCGGCCCAGAGTTTTTCATCATACGGTTTGATGGTGGGATGATCTTCGGTGAGCGCAAGTTTAAAACGTGTATATGCATTCATATGGCTGTCGGCCAGGTGGTGCACCACTTGCCTTACAGTCCAGCCCCCATCGCGGTAGGGTGTGTCGAGCTGAGAGTCGTTCAATCCTTTCACTGCTTTCCGCAGCTGGGAAGGATGTTCTTCCATTAAAGCGATCCATTGTTTTATTTCCTTTTCATCCGCATTGGCGTTGAAAGAAAATTTTCCGGTGGGGTATTTGAGCTGGTCTAAGGTGAGGGTTTCCATGGTAAAAATATTTTAGCAAAGATATGTATTAGGGGTATCAATCATCAGCCCCGTGTCTGGACTATTTGAGTTAAAATCAACAGCTTGGAAGTTAACCCAAAATGAGGGAAAATGAATTGAATATTAATGGATTACACCCTAAAAAACTTATTTCATGCCATAAAATTTCATACTTTCGCAGCAACTTCTTTTTATGACTCCATCCGTATTTTTGGCAGGCTCTTTTGATCAAAGTATTGACTTTCGGAATAACCTGCTCTCTATTTTACAAAGGGCGGGCATGAACATTCTGGACTGTCAAAAATCAACAGATCCCGGAAATGATTTTACACAAACTGTAGCCGGGGCTATTCAACAAGCTAATTGCTCCATTCATATTTTAAGCCGCGATTTCGGCCAAACCCTGCCTACTGATCCGAATACCTCTCTTGCTAAATACCAATTGAACGAAGCAAGAAAAAAATTAAATGCAAATCCTGATTTCAAAATATTCATCTGGTATCCTACCGAAGTGCTAGCTGCCGACAAAGAACCTGCACAGGAAGCATTTATCAATGAGATCCGGAACAGTATTGCAAAGAACATGATGTTCACCAATATTGCTTCCCCCATTCAGCTGGTAGACGATATACGTTCCATGCTTACTTCGGTAGAAAAAGTAAAATTTGATATCAAAGAAGCAGAGGTGTTCCTTATATGCAATCAGCTCGATGAGGGCGAAGCCGGCAATGTGATTGACATGCTGAGTGATATTGTGGATGTAGAGAAACTCACCATTGTGCAGGACAGCGATATGGATTACTCAGAATTCTGTTCTCAGCAGATAGGAAAATCCAAATTGGCTGTAGTTTACTTTAAAGAAACATCCGAGTGGGCATTGCCATTTGTGCAGCAGGTATGGAAACAGGTAGGTGGCGCTTCGTCACATACCCCCATTCTGCTCATCGGTGATGATAATACCGAAACCAACATGAATAAAAAATTCAAAGCGCCTAAAGTGATCTCCCTGATCGTTGCCGGAGAGTTAATTCCGCTTGAAATAAAAGTGCAATACGACAAAGTATTGGAAGGGAAAATATAAAACAGCAAAGAATAATTTTACCAATTACTAATTAGTCCATTTGTGTCATCTATCTGTCCATATCCAGGCCTTAGACCCTTCAACGAAGACGAATCTATTTATTTTAAAGGGAGAGAAGAACACGTTAAAAAAATAATATCCCAGTTAGAGGAGCGAAAATTCTTGATGCTTACCGGTGCTTCGGGCGATGGAAAATCATCTATCGTATATGCCGGAATAATACCCAATGCCCGGGCAGGATTTTTTAAAGCAAAGTATAACAACTGGGTCATTGCCGATTTTCGCCCGGAAAGAACGCCTCTTACAAATTTTGCGATCGCTTTAACCCAGCAGCTTGAACTGGGAGATGCAGCTAAAGTTGAAAAAGAACTCGGCTACGGATTTTCTTCCCTCGTTAACATTTACAAATCATCTTCTTTTTACGTTGACGAAAAAAATGAGCAGTGGAAAAATGCAAACGATGCTGAAAAAAAGAAATTAAAACGAAAAGGCGCAAACCTGCTAATCCTCGTAGATCAGTTTGAAGAATTTTTTACAAATCCCGAAAATTACAGCGATGGGAATATTTCCATCCCCTCGCAAACAGTCGTAAACCTGCTGCTTGAAACATCCAAGATCGCACTGGCAGAAGACCTTCCCATTTACATCATCTGCACGATGCGCTCAGATTATATCGGACAATGCGCCTCCTTCAGGGGTTTGCCCGAATATATAGGCTACAGCCAGTTCTTTGTTCCGCGTCTAAAACGAAAAGAGATATTTCAGGTCATTGAGGACCCTGCTACCTTAAGCGGAAATAAAATTGCCAACCGCCTTTCTGAAACGCTGATCAATGAATTGGGAGAGGGCTTTGACCAGCTTCCTGTTCTGCAGCACGCCCTAAACCAGGTTTGGTTAGCGGCAGATACCGGAAATGCACAGATGGACCTCGTTCACCTGGCTAAGCTAGCCGGCCTGCAGGAGCGATACCTACCAGAAACTGACCGTCCTGTTTTCAGCAAATGGTTTTCTGACATTCAGCCGTTCAAAAAGCCTTTTTTTCTAAAGCCTTCGCTGGAAAATGTATTGAACGCCCATGCCAATACACTATACGAAACAGCTGCTGATTACTATAATTCACATTCCGGAAATAAAATAAGCAAAGAAGAAGCAGAGTTCATTATTAAAAAAACATTTCAGTCGCTTACAAAGATCGATGCTTCGAGAGCGGTCCGCAACCGTATGACCTTGCAGGAAATTACCGACATCATCAATAAACCAAACATCACCACAGATATGATCGGTGGTGTGCTGAATATTTTCCGCCTTCAGGGCAATACATTTCTGAAACCTTTTGTTCCCGACAACGAACCCTCGCACCAGTTAAAACCAACGGATGTACTGGATATTACCCACGAGAGCCTGATCCGGAACTGGGAACTGCTCCTGCAATGGGCAAAAGAAGAAAACGAAAACTGGTTGAATTTCCTTGATCTCAATAAACAATTGCAGCGCTGGCTGGCGAATAAAAAATCCAGCCTCTATTATTTGCCTTTGGGAACTTTATCTTATTTCGAAAAATGGTATTACGACTTCAACCCGAATAAATACTGGCTGAAGAAATATGATAATTCCAAAGCGACCCTTGAAGAGAAAGATGCAAAAGCAGAAAAGACCATTGTTGAATTAAGAAATTTCATTAAGTCCAGTCGTAGTGCTATCAGCAGAAAAAGGACCCTCCTTATCGCGTCCGTCTGTACGGTGGTGGTTATATTATCCTGTTTCACCATATGGGCGGTGATAGAAAGACAAAAAGCTATTGAGCAGGGGGAAATTGCCAATAAAAAAACAGAAGAAGCTGTACGATCCAAGGAAGAGGCGATCCATTCGAAAGACGAAGCGTTGCAGGCTCAGCAGAAGGCACAGGTAAGTGAGAACATGGCGATTGCTGCAAAAGATACAGCTCTGCAAGCAAAACAATTGGCGCTGCTATCTAAGAATGAAGCACTCGTATCCAAAGAGCAGGCCGTACGAGAAGCAGAGAATGCCCAGAAACAATCGGCGATAGCAAAGAGCGAAGCAGCCAATGCAGAAAAGCAAAGGCAAATTTCTGAACAGGAAAAAATAAAAGCGGAAAGCGCGGAGAATAAAGCAAAGCAGCTCACCTTAATTTCTGTGGCTCAAAATATTTCTCTCAAGTCTGCCTCTATAAACAGCGATGCTCAGCTTCAGGGCCTGCTTGCCTTGCAGGGATACCTCTTCACCAAGAAAAATGAAGGACAGGTTCAGGATCCGGTCATCTACGAAGGGGTCAGGGCTTCTTACGCAGCTTTAACGGGAAATAATGCCGGGGTGCTGAAAGGAGAAAATGCCGAAGTGAAAGCGATGGCGATCCATAGCGATGGTTCTGTATCAGTTGCCGGGAAAGACGGGCTCATGAATAAATGGGATATAGCTTCGGGCAAAATACTAAGCACCGTGCCTTTCAAATACAAAAGCCCTGTTGATTTTTTAACTTTTAGCCCTGATGGAAATATATTAGTGACCGGGCATGAAAATAATATGGTTTGCGTATGGAGTACTGATAAAGCAGGTAAAATGTCCAACGTGGAATTGAAAGGGCATACAGGGCTTCTCCGGAAAGCAGTATTCAGCCCAGATGGAAATTACATGGCAACATCCGGAAAGGATAATACGATCATCATCTGGGATATGAAACAGGCTGTTGCCTCCAATATCAAAACCATTCCGCTATCCTCATTTGTCAGAGCCATGAGCTTTATTGACAACAGCACCCTTGCTGCAGGTACCGAAGACGGAAACATAGAATTGATAACAGTTTCTACAGGAGAGCACAAAAAAATATATACTGCACAAGGCTCGATGGCGTTGTCATTTGCGCTGAATACACGTAAGAATACGCTCATCGCAGGCTTTTCAACCGGAGAGATACGCTTATTCGATCTGAACTCCTCTGCTTATACAAATAAAAAACTGAGCGACAATAATACGGTGGGAATAGAAATGATTTGCCTGAATAAAAAAGCGAATATGATGGTCATTGCATGTGCAGATAAGACCATCAAGATCTACGATGCGGATCATCTTGACCGTAAGCCTATTTTACTGAAAGATCATAAGACAAAGGTCCGAAGCCTGGCTATCAGTGCGGATGACCGGATCATTGCAGGATGTGAGGATAAGACCATTCGCGTATGGGAATCATCTACCACTAAGATCGCGGACAAATTATGTGCGGTGCTAAAACGCAACATGAGCTCAAATGAATGGAAGCAATACGTAGGCAATAAAATAGAATACGAAAAGACCTGCAGTAATTTATAGCGGGGCCGTTTAAAATTCGCATTATGAAAATGAAATATAGGGTTTTATTATTATTTGTTTTCACAGTGCTATTTGTGCAATTGCGTGCGCAGGACACGTTATACAGCGTGCAGCTGGGTGCATTTAAAAAAGAAGTTGCAAAAGATAATTTTATGGTCAAAGACCTCAACCTTATCCGCACACATGACAGTTTATACGTTTACACATCAGGCTCATTCAAAACATTTAATGCTGCCGATGCATACAGAAAAGAATTACAGGCAAAAGGGCAAAAAGATGCTTTTGTAGTGGGTATAAAAGATAAAAAACGAATTCTCCTGGAAGTGAATAAAAGTTCAGCTCCGGCAAGTTCCGGGCCGGTGGTTCCTGCAACTGCTCCAAAAGCAGATACTGCAAATCATGCCGGTGCCGACTCTGCTAAGGCGGCTGTTCCGGTGATCGAAGATGAAGGCTTGAGTAAAGTGGATGAGCAAACGGCCTCAACTAAAAAAATAAATACAGATCAGGTCAATTGTGTTTCGCTGATCAAAGATGCGGACGAACTGTATCACAGCGGTGAATATGACCGATGCCTTAGCTTGCTTGAAAATGGAATGAAAGACTGTCACCTCTCAAAACGCGAACGTGAAGATGCCTGGATCATTCGTGCACGCGTTAACCTGGAAAAGGATAATATTCCGGAAACGGATCATGCCCTGATAAAATTAATGAGCACCAATCCTAATTTTAAACCAAAAGAAGGCGCTTACCAGGAAGATTTTTACACCCGTTTGAATAAAATTTCTGTGAGGCCTATGCTGTCGCTGGGATTGCATTTTGGATTTAATGATGCAATTTATTCTAATGCGAAGACTTATTCGGTACTAGAAGGCGTTGATTACAGCGCTCCATATAAATCTTCGCCTGGATATGATGTTGGGGGGTATGTTGAATTTGAATTTCTTAATAATATTTCGGTCAATTTAGGTCTCGATTATTCGTCTCTGAGTTACACGCGAAATCTTCAGGGAGCTGTGAATAATTTTAGTGCGATGTACAATGAAAACTTAAGCTATTTGTCTACTCCATTGTATTTAAAAAAGTATTTTGGAGCTAAGGCAATGAAGCCATTTATAATACTTGGAATGAACTATAGTATGCTACGCAGAGCGGTTGCTGATATTTCAGTGCAGTACACCGCCACGGATCCCACTACCAACGAGTCAGACCACTTTTCAATTAGTGGAAATAGTATAGATCAAAGACCCTTGAGAACAGATGCTATTTATGGAATTGTTGTTGGCGCAGGATGCTCTCGCAGGATAAAAAATTTTATGTTTCATGCAGATGGACGATACGTTATTGGAATGAATTATTTTACCAATTCGTTCAATAGATTAAATAATGAAGAATTGATTCTAAAATATTACTATATTGATAACGCAGTAACAATAAACAAAATCCAGGTATCTGTCTCCGTGGCATATATTTTTCATTACCATGTTAAAACATTAAGAAAATAATATGTATACAATGCATAAAACACTTGCTGTCTTTACTTTAATTCTTTTCCTATTCGCTGGATGTAAAAAGGATGACCTCCCATCGGAGGGCGAGTCAGCAATTAAAAGTTATGATTTCAGCGTTGTGGGGGGTGCTAAAACCAATGACAATGGATTTATTACCTATTGCAAGGAAAGAATTTTTATTGACAATTTGATCAATTCTCCATTGAATAGAAAAATCATCAAGATTAATTCGGATGGAAGTATTGGATGGAAATATGATTTTAAGCCAGCTATTGTTAATATTACAAATTATTCATGGGTAAATATTGGTGGTATTTGTACTGTAAGCGATGGGTATGTGGCGGTTGCCATGCAGATTACCCAGGATACAAGCTTTTTAAAGGGGATTAAATTTGATTTATCAGGACAAAAGGTATTTGAAAAGAGAATTGATAATTTTACTAGCATTTCTGTGTACTCTGAAAATATTTTACCCCTGACCAACGGAAATGTCCTGATTGGAGCCAATGTTTACGATCAGAGCGCGAGTTCGTATTTCTACTATCTGTATTTAATATCGAGCACAGGGGACACGCTATGGACTAAAAAGAATTTTAAAACAACTGGGTTTATTAATAAAATGATTGAAGCGTCAAGCGGCAATTTTATTTTTGTTGGATCGTATACTGATCCCAATAATTATCTTTCATATGGCTATGTCGCTTCATTTCAGTCTGACGGTACATTTATAGCCGAACGACACTATCGTTTCCCGCCTCCGAATAGTTGGGAAAATAATTATACTAATGTCATCGAATCTAATAATAATTTTTTGATAACCGGATTTGCTGATGTTGGGGAAAATGTAACATATCAATATAACTATACGGCCGCTGTGGTTAACCAGAATCTGGACACTTTGTGGATGAAAAATATGAGTAACCCTAAGCAAGATTTTTGTTTTTCTTCTGTTGCTACGAATGATGGTAATTTTATTTTATTTGGAATCTCTACCTACAATCAATTTCCTCAGGCAGACTACGCGAGTTCCATGCTAGCGATCAAAATTGACAAGAATGGGAATGAGATTTACAGAAAGAACCTCGCCGAGAAGCAGAGCGCGAAGGGTTTGCTTATAAATCAGAATGCGGATAATTCATTTAATATCCTCGGCACAAAATTTGCTTATGGTAATCAGGATGTTGGCCATTCTATTTTTATGCATGTCAAACTTGATTAAGGCGTTAGATTGGCTGAGCACACTGTTTTAGGATTATTCGTAATGTTGTAGTGATATTTTTACACATGACATCCTTTGATTTCACGGTTATAGGCATCCTCTTATGCGGATTAGCTCTTTCCTATTTTCTCCACCAACGCATTCTCGCTAAGCGAATCAAGCAAAGCACCGAAGTTCTCCAAAAAAAATTATCGGAAGCTGAAAATAGAACCAGAGAATTTGATGTTCATACACACCAGCTTTCAGCAGCCTCCGAGCAGATAAAACGGGAGAACAAAAAAATAGATGATGCCAAAAACCTGTTTGAAGAAAAAAATAAAAAACTCTGGCAGATGAGCGAAGCGGTGTACCGCGAGAAAAAGAAAGTAGATGATGAAATTGAAAAGCTAAAAGAAGAAAAAGAAAAACTGGAAGGAGAAAAGAAAAAAGTGGATGAAAAGGTGAAGAAGCTATGGCTTCAAAGCACCGCCATCCATAAAGAGAAAGAAAAAATTGAACAGATAAAAGCCATTATTGAGCAGAAACACCGGGATGTAACGGAGAGCATCACCTACGCAAAAAGAATACAAACTGCCATTCTCCCCCTTAAACACGAGATTCAGGCAGCGCTTCCCGATAGTTTTGTGCTGTTCATGCCCCGCGATATTGTGAGCGGAGATTTTTATTGGTTCACCACCAAAGGCGATAAATCCTATATGGCCGCTGTTGACTGCACCGGGCATGGGGTACCGGGTGCGTTCATGAGCATGGTAGGACATACCCTTTTGAATGAGATCATTGAACAAAAAGGGCTGACCGATCCCGGAAAGATCCTGAACGAACTGGATAACAGCGTGCGTTTTATATTGAAACAGGATAATTTTGAAACATCTACCCGCGATGGAATGGATGTTTGCCTTTGCGTTTTTAACAACAAAACAAAAGAGGTTCAGTACGCAGGGGCCAACCGGCCATTATGGGTGATACGACACAGTGCCCTGCATCCTGTTCCTGAAGCAAACCTGGAAGAAACCAAAGCCACCAAAGCTGCCATAGGAGGCATTCGTGAGGAGGAAGTGATTTTCAAAACACATCATGTGACTTTGCAAAAAGGAGACTCTTTGTTCCTGAGCACAGATGGTTATGCCGATCAATTCAGCCCCGATGATAAAAAACTGATGACCCGAAAATTTAAGAACACCTTGCTGGCCATCCAAAATAAGACCATGCAGGAACAGGGCAAATACCTTGAAGAGTTCCATGACGCATGGAAAGGCAACATGGAGCAGACGGATGATGTGCTGGTAATCGGGGTGCGTGTATAATTTATTTCCTCTTGAATATTTTGGGTACTTTTTCCAAAAGATCAAGCGCTTTCCGGAGTGCATCAAAGTAAAGTGTTACCCATAACAAGAGCGATATCATCCAGATCACTCCCATATTCACGCAAAAAGTGCTGTAATAATTTCCAAAAATGTTTTTACGGGGAGCGAAAAAGTGGGCGCGAACAAAATTGTTTGGCGAACCATCCCTGTAAATAGGATCCTTGGTTGCCACCAATCTTGCATCTTCCACAATCATGGCCTCCTGAAAAGAATTATCGCCCCTCACAAGCTCTTCTAGTTTTTCATTTTGATTTTTTCCCTTCAAGCTGTTATATTCTGATTTACCTGCTTCGCTCATCTGATAGTTGGCTATTAAACCCTCCTTGATTTTTCCTTCACTTCTATCGATCTCCAAATAATGCTTTTTAATATCCAACAGGTAGCTCTTAATGTTTTTTCGCGTTAATGTATCATACCCGGCACTGGTAAGCTTATTGACAGGATTAAACACATAGTCCGGATTAATCCCGGACTGATCAGCAATTTCATTCCTGATTATTGCAAGCATAGAATCTTTCTGTAAAGTATTCTTTGCAGTTAGCACATTATCGGCCAGTTTTACCATTTCAGGATACCATGCTCCGGACATGATAATAGCATTTCTTGACTTTTTTTCAGATTGAAAAAAATGTTTTTCAAATTCGTTGTTCATGAACTGATCTACCGCCAGGGCCTCGAATGCCCAGCGCGAGGTCATCATATCTCCGGGAAATGGCACCACAGCTTGGCTGGAGATCTTAGGGTGTAACTCATCAAATTTTACAAGCACCCCGCTCAGCAGGATCTGGGGTATTAGAAGAAATGGGATCAGGATATAAATGGTAACCACGGAATTAAAAGCTGAAGAAATATTCAGTCCCAACATGTTTGCACAGCAGGAGGTGGTGAATAAAACAAGCCAGTAATCCAGATACATTCCTTTGATTTCAAGTATAGAATTGCCAATTATCACAAACGTAAGGGTCTGTACTGCAGAAATGAAGAACATGATCAAAACCTTTGAAAATAAATAGCTTCCCTTGCTGAGATTCAAAAACGATTCACGTTTCAGGATTTTACGGTCGCGGATTATTTCTTCGGCACTTACCATCATGCCCACAAATAATGCCACCAATACACACATGAACATGAAAGCGGGCAGGTTCTTGTTCTCGTAAAAAATGTAATTCCCGCCATTCTTATAGTATTTAACGAGCAGAGCAAGGATCAAGGCAAGTAATGGTGCTTCTATGAGCGTGATGGCAAGATATTGAGTATTGGAGATCTTTGAAAGCAGGTCACGTACTACAAACACTTTGAACTGGTTGAATATATTCGGTTTCCTGAACGGATTATAAATTTCATGCTGTGCATCTACATCGGAAGTAATTGTTTTTCCGGAAATATTTTTTTTGTAAAACCCATTCCATTCGGCCGATGATATTTTTCGCTTATGGGTCAGGTTCCCATTCTCGTCCAATACCTTGGATTCAATGATATTAAACACCTGCTCCGGGTTCACATTGCCGCAAATAACACATTCGCTTTCATCTGCATTCACCTGGCTCACCAACTTCTTAAAATAAATGACCGACTCAACAGGGTTGCCATAATAAACCGGGTAACCTCCTACATCCAGTATGAGAAGTTTGTCGAACATTTTAAAAATATCTGAAGAGGGTTGATGGATCACTACAAACACGAGCTTCCCCTTTAGTGCAAGCTCTTTCAGCAGGTCCATGATATTCTCCGAATCACGCGAAGAAAGTCCGGAGGTAGGCTCATCGCAAAAAAGAACAGCCGGCTCGCGGATCAGTTCAAGTGCGATGTTCAACCGTTTTCTCTGCCCTCCGCTGATCGTTTTTTCCAATGTGTTCCCTACTTTCAGGTCCTTTGTTTCATACAACCCAAGATCGTTGAGCATGGATGTAACTTTTCGGTGGATCTCTACATCAGGAACCCCGTCAAAACAAAGCTTGGAGTTATAAAACAAATTCTGATAAACAGTAAGTTCTTCGATCAGTAGATCATCCTGGGGGACGTAGCCAACTACTCCCTCCAGCTTTTTCTTTTCCTTGTGAAGGTCATATCCGTTTACAAGCACAGCTCCTTCAGATGGGGGTGTATTGCCATTCAGAATATTCAGCAGTGTGGATTTTCCGGCTCCACTTCCTCCCATGATACCGATCATCTTGCCGGAAGGTTCGGTAAAACTCAGGTCATATAATCCCTGTTTGCCATTCTTGAACTTGTACTCTATATTTTTTACTGCAAACTCTATTTTTGTCTCAGGAGAATCATTCATAAAACATCCGGCAATGTCGCTGTAATAAACAGGTTGGATCTTAGGGCTTCGTATGGAAGAACCCGGAGATAAAATATAGGTTCTGCCGGTAGAAAGGATCTGGCTGTTCAGGAACAATTCTGAACTTCCGAAATAACGTACCAGATAAATTCCAACACTGTTAACCTTTAAAACACCCAACTCACCTGCCAGTGAATCTGAAAAAATGTATTTGGTTGTTTGTTTGGAGGCAGGTTGCTTTGTGCTTATAACAAGAAGTTCCGGGCTGTCTTCCAGTTCAAAAACGGAAGGCTTACTGGCAAAGAAAAAACACTGATTGAATTCTTCATCTGATATTTTAAAAGAAGATGAAACCGTAGTGAGGAATTCCATTTCTTGTTCAGAAACAGATCCCTTCGAGCTCACAAACTCGATCAGGTTAAGAAGCACAATGAATTTTTGTTTCTGTGTGAGTTCTTCGTTGATCTGATCACAGATCACGATGACCTTTACTGAACTAACAGCAAGCCTTCTTTTTTTCTTTTCCCCCTCCACACCCTCATTCTGCTGCTTAAGATATTCATCATAGAAAGAAAGATATTCAGTAACTTGTTCGGCGCTCAGCTGTTTATTCAAGAATGCTTCTACAACGGACCTGGCATCGGAAGAATTTTCATCCGATTTCGCTATGATAGCAAAGAGGCGCATCAGCGCTTTTAAGATCTTCTCGCTCATTTATAAATGTAAAATAAAAAAGCTTTGAAGAGTTGTTTCTTCAAAGCTTAATTACATGAAAGAATAATTCGTTTAGCTAATGATCTTATTACGAACAGAATTAAGTTTTTCCGTGATCTTATTCATCAACGCTTTGTCAATGTCGTTAGTGGTGATCTCATTATATATCTTCCCCAGGTCGTTCATCTCTTTGATCAGGGGTTTGAATTCCTTGTCTGCTTCATATTCTTTAAGAAGGCCTAAAAGCTCTTTCAGCTCGTTGCGCGCTTCCAGTACTTTTTGAAAAAGGATCGCGTTGTTCGTATTTTTATCCTTGCCGTTTAAAAGATTCATCGTAATACTTTGACTTTCTATCCAGCTGCCTGTGGTTATCTGAGTAGAAGTAAGCAAGCGCTCGTTCGATTTTAAATAGACATCCATTTCCGTATACAGGTCATCCATGATCTTGTTCATGGTGTCTTTTGAATCCACATTCTTGTCCGCTCGGCTGCCGATGATCTTATCAAAACTCTCTCCCGCATCCAGGTCTTTGGCCAACTTGCGTGTGGTTGCAAAATATTTTTTCATATCCGAATATTGGTCGTTGGTAGACAGATAGATCATATCCACACCATACACTCCGTAGTTCAACCCTTTCTTGAAAGAGCTGAGGTATTTTGAACTATTGTCCGTAGGATTGATCAATGACTTATTGAACTCCATTCCTGTTTTAGGAAGCAGGTTGATGATCTCGAATGGAGAAGGGATATTAAGAACGAGCTTATGAAATTTAAAATCTGCCATGTCATTTTCCGGCTGCGCAGCGGCAACGGATGTGGAATCTTTTACCGGTTCAGCAGCCTGAGGAGCTGTTGCAGTTTCAGTTGAACTGTTTCCGCAGGAACATAAAGCTGCTATGGATGAAACGAATACTAATTTTCTGAACATGGATTTTTCGATTTTGGTGAATGCATTATTTTTGAAACGAGACTAATTTAAAAGGGATCTTTATAATGCTGCTGTAATCTTCTCCGGCTTCGAGCATGTCTTCATCCGGTTCGTTGTACATCCAGTTGATCAGAGCCTCTCCTTTGCCGTTCTTACTGATGAGCTCTATTCTTTTGAATAAATCCACAATACATTTTGCGGAGCTGGTATTAAAATAATCAAGCTGAATAGTAAGCGTTGTAACTTTTGCCGGAGACTGCACATAGGCATCGAGCCATTCAAATAAAGGCTTGTAAAATAAGATCGAATTTTCCGGAACAGATTTTCCTTTTAACTCAAAAACACCGGTAGCCGGATCAAATTCCACATGAGGTGTTTTGGGTGTTTGTTCTGAGGTATATGGGGTCATTCCCTGAGGGTAATATTATGTCCCAAAGGTAAAATTTTTTGGCTAGAGTCAAAATTTGAAAAGGGCTGAATACGCTGTATTCCTTTCTCCGGTTGCCCAGAGGGGCCGAGTCGGATCGGCATCCACTGGTTTTATTTTACTAAGTTCACATGCCCGTTATAGGTATGTTCTTTCCCTTCAAAGTCGCGCAGCTTGACCATATACACATACACGTCCTGCTGGGAAATTTCTGAACCTCCGTTAGATTTTCCGTCCCAGCCTTTGATCATGTCATTGGTCTGGAATATTTTATTTCCCCATCGGTCAAAAATGCTCATGTCAAATTCCAGTATCTCCTCTCCTTTTCCGGTAAAGAAATCATTCGTGTTATCTCCGTTGGGAGTAAAGGTGTTGGGGATGTAGAAAGTAAATTCAGGTTTGACCTCCACCGTTTTAATGATGGAGTCAATACAGTATCCTGCCTTCATTACAACCAGCTTAACCGTGTAAATTCCTTTGGCGGCATAATTATGCATAGGGTTCTGTATAGTGGTGGTTTGTCCATCTCCAAAATCCCAGTTCCATGTATCTGCATTAACGGATTTATCATAAAATTGAAAACTTGGATTTATGATACTTGTTTCCAGCGGCGGGTCTGACGTAAAATCTGCCGAAGGTGCAGGAATAACTCCCAGTGTACAATTTGTTTGAGTTGAAGCTGAACATCCATAAGGAGACGTTACTGTTACGTGCACCACGTATGTGCCTGCCATTGTATATGTATGCGAAGGAAATGTCTGCGTAGAAGAATGTCCATCCCCAAAATCCCAAACATAGGTTGAGCCGCTGTTAGCAGCAATACTGTCCTTGAACTGCAGAGTTGCTTTTCCGCAAGCCGTAACTGACTGAGGAGTTAAAGTAATGTTAGGAAACGGATGAACTACTACTGTGATGGTTGACGTAGCAGTTGCTCCGCAAACATTTGCAACTGTTACAGAATAGGTGGTAGTCACAGTGGGAAAAACTATATAAGGCCCGACCGTGTTCCCTAAATTATTGCTCCAGTAGTAATACGAAATATTATTCCCTGCAGCGGTTGCTGAAACAGTAGCTGATTGCCCGATACATATATCAGGGGTAGCATGTGCTGTAATTGCAATATGCAGATTGTAAACTGAAATAGTAACCGTATTTGTACTTGTACATCCATGTGCATCGGTCACGATCGCAGTATAGGTTGTAGTGGTACCGGGACTTACGGTTTGTGAATTTCCAAAGCCAACATTTGGCTGCCAGAAATAAGTGTAAGGGTTTATTCCACCGGATGCATTGGCGCTGATCACCGCGCTTTTCCCCGGACAAATAGTATCGCCCACGCTTGTTGTGACCAGCATGGCTGTTGGCTGAGTGATTGTTGTTGAAGCAATCGCAGTGCATCCGTTCATATCGGTGATCACAACTGTATAAGTGCCATTGCTCAGCGCATCCGCAATCTGTGATGTTTGGCCGTTTGTCCATACATACGTATAAGGATTAGTTCCTCCGCTGACATTTGCGGTTGCAGAACCGTTCGACTGACCGTTACAAGAAACGTTGTGCACGTTTGAAATATTTACAGAAAGCACAGCAGGTTCTGAAACGACAGTTGTGGCAGTGTGTGTACATCCGTATATATCTGCAACAATAACAGAATAAGTGCCTGCAGAAAGATTATTGGCAGAGGCATTGGTTTGTCCGTTGCTCCACTGATAGGTATAGGGTGAAGTACCACCCGAAACGTTGACAGAAGCAGAACCCGAAGCCGCTCCGTTACATTTTGCGCTGACAGAATTCATTGTTGATGCAAGTGCAGGAGGTTCGGTAATGTTACATGCGATCATGACCGTACACCCATTGCTGTCGATCACCGAAGCGATATAATTTCCGGCTGAAAGCCCGGTGGCAGTCTGGGAGGTTTGCATCGGAATGCTGTTCCACATAAAAGTGTAAGGTGCAATTCCACCCATCGCAACTACCGAAGCAGATCCATTGCTTCCTCCGAAACAAAATACATTGCTCAAAGAAATAAGTTTCAGGTCGAGTTTTACAGGCTCATCGATCAATACATTTTGGATCGAAGTACATCCGTTCGCATCCGTTACTGTTACAAAATAGGTCCCTGCTTTCAACCCGGTAACGGAAGGAGTTGTTTGCCCGGTGTTCCATTGATAATTGTACGGAGGAGTTCCACCCGAAGGAGAAGCCGATGCAGTTCCGTTGCTCGCACCAAAACACAATGCGTCCGTCATTGAAACAGAGGCAGTAACAGTGCTTGGCTGAGAAACGCTGACCGCATTTCCTGTAACGCAGCCATCAGCAGTTATAACCGACACTGAATAGGTTCCGGCAGGCAACCCGCTAACGTTTTGTGTTGTAGCTCCGTTCGACCATAGAAAAGTATAAGGTGATTGTCCGCCGGTTACGTTTGCTGTTACATTACCGTTATTCGCTCCACTGCACAAAGCAGGGTTTGAATTTACAGCGACAACTGCAGGAAGAAGACCTTTTTTAACAGAGTCAATTCCCATTCCTGTACAACCGTTTCCATCGGTAACAATGAGAGAATACGTTCCGGCTGTAAGCCCGGTAATAGCAGATCCTGTGCATCCGCAAGGAAGCCAATGATAGTTATAAGGAGGAACTCCGCCCGAAACGGTTGAACTGGCAGTTCCACTTCCCAATCCGCAATCAGCTTTAGTCGTTGCAATATTCACATTGATGCCTGTCACCACAAGACAGATCGAAAAGATCTGTTTTCCATTGATAGGGCAATTATCGTCTGTAACAGTGATGGTAAAGCAATGGGTGCCAATATCATTTTGTGTGGGGGTCCATGAAAAAGTTCCTGTAGGGGTTTTTCCTCCGCTTACAATAAATGTTGCTCCCGGAATTCCATTATTCCATGAAAGTGTAATGACCTGGTTTGTATCGCTGTCGTGCGTGAAAATGCTGAAGTTGAGGCTGCTTCCCACACAGGCGGTTGTCATAAACGCCCAGGTTCCGCTGATCCCGTCTATATAAGGATAGCTGTTGTTGCAGTTCATGGTGCGTAATTGAATATCACGGATCACATAACCTGCAAGCTGGCCGTTCCTCCACTGTTTTACTTTCACGGACAGCACTGTAACTTCCAGCATGACAGGGAACATGTTGATATCACCGGTCACGGTATCAAATCCCAAAGCGGGGTTTGTGGTTAGTGGTTGTATGGCGGTATAAGGTGCAATATAAGTTACGGTGGAATTTGCCGCATTCATAGGAGTAACAAGTTCGTAGGTAATAAAATCTCCGTCAGGGTCGTAGGCTCCGTGGTTGAAAGTATTATTCTGGTTTATACAAATGAACGGAACGGGTTTCGTTGTAAACATGGGAGAACTGTTACATGGGAAATTCAGATTATCCAGAGTGGATTCAATATGAATATTTTGTCCCCCAGGATTTACAATGGTTGTAATCGCAGCATTCCGGCAGCAAAGATCAAAACCAAAAACCCAATCCGTTGCTGGCGAAAGTGTAGTAACTCCTTTATATACCCACTCCTGCACACCGGGGTAAGTTCCTCCGCTGCATTCGGTAAGCGCACCGGAACACACAACAGGGATTTCCTGGCCTGTTCCGGGAATAGGCTGCAGGTTAAGAGTAAAATTCTGGTTAGTAGATAGAGACGAACAAATAATAGATGCAGCTGTTGGAGCAGCAACTCCGTGGCAGTCGCGGTAAAACGAAACGGTGAGTTCATATTGATTTCCACCCAGGCATTTGTAAGTAAGGTCAGCGCCTTCTGAGTGGCTGGCGAAACTTTCATTGAAGGCTGATGTAAATAAAATGATTGTTAGTAGCCTAATAAAAATTTTAAAATTCGTCCTGAAGGACCCGGTTATTGCAGCAGTAGTTTTCATAGCATCTCATTGTTTGGTGTGTTGTTCTCAGTATAGTTTAACGAGATGAAAAAAACGGGGTTGGGTATAAGGCTTCTTATTAGACGAGTGAAACAAAACCTGTTTCGGGCGAAACAGAAAACAAGACGAACGGCACAATTCTATCGTTTAATGAAATTTTACAGGAAAATTGGGCTGATTTTCATAGGGGAAATCAGAAAACGTCTGTTTTGGCAGAAAATCAAAAGAAAGGATTTTAGCATTTATACTGCTAAAAACGGATTATTTTTTTTCTCAAAACCTATACTTGTCTCGGGGCCGTGGCCGGAAAAGACCGCAAAATCATCCTCCAATAAAAACAGTTTTTCCCGGATCCCGGAGAGAAGAAGTTCATGATCGCCTCCCGGAAGATCGGTTCTGCCGATGCTTCCGTGAAAAAGTACATCGCCTCCAATAATGAATTTATCGTCTTTGCTCACAAAACAAATACTGCCGGGAGAATGCCCGGGAACAAAAAGAATTTCGAGCGAAGAGCTTCCGAACTTTACAATATCTCCTTCGTTCAGAAAAGTAGTAGGTTCAATAGATTCCTCGGCATCTAATCCATACAAGTGTGAAACTTGCGGGAGGGAATGAAGTGTTTGAAGATCTTCCTTATGCATTTCCAAACCCAGATTATACTTTTTTGCCACAAATGTATTTCCAAAAACATGATCGATGTGGCAATGTGTATTCAAAAGCTTCACGGGCTTGAGCTCTTCTTCCTTAATAAAATCAGTCAATTCCTGGCGCTCATGTTCGTTCGAACAGCCCGGGTCAATAATGACGCACTCCTTCGTATCATCATATAATATGTAGGTGTTCTCGGAGAATGGGTTGAAGGTAAATGCCTGGATATACATAAGAAGTTTTAATCTAAAAATGCCGTGAGTGGACTAGACGCTTCTGCAATTTTTTTTCTGTTCCCGAGTTTGGACTCAAAAGCTATTCTGCCCGCTTCCACAGCAAGTTTAAAGGCAATTCCCATTTGTATAGGGTCGTTAGCAACTGCAATGGCGGTGTTCACGAGCACTGCATCGGCTCCCATCTCCATCGCTTCGGCAGCATGAGAAGGGGCTCCAATGCCGGCATCTATCACTACGGGGATATTACTTTGACCAATAATTATTTCCAGCATTGCTTTTGTCTGCAGCCCGTTATTGCTTCCTATCGGCGAACCCAAAGGCATGACCGCTGCGCAGCCGGCTTCTTCTAAACGTTTGCAAAGAACTGCGTCTGCGTTGCAATAAGGCAGAACAACAAAACCAAGTTTCACCAATTCTTCTGCGGCTTTTAAGGTTTCGATCGGATCGGGCAATAAATATTTTGGATCAGGATGGATCTCCAACTTGAGCCAGTTCGTACCCAAAGCTTCGCGCGCCATCTGTGCGGCAAACACCGCTTCTTTGGCATTACGCACCCCGGAAGTATTAGGCAATAAGTTAAATTGAGAATGAGAAAGATGTTTTAAAATATCATCGTTGTCGTTGTGCATATCCACTCGCTTGAGCGCTACAGTAACCAATTCCGAACCCGAAGCCAGTAAGGCCTCTTCCATCAATACGCTGGAGCTGAATTTTCCTGTTCCTGTAAAAAGACGTGAAGAAAATATTTTGTCTGCTATTTTTAGCTTTTTCATACCTGGAGATTGACGTCACTAATATACGAAGGATACAAATGATACGAATGAGTATTTTTGTCATTCATGGATACACCTGATATCATATATAAGTACTTTCCTTCCCTCTCAGAAAATCAAAAAAAACAAATTGAGCAGTTGGGGGAATTATATGCCGACTGGAACTCCAAAATAAATGTCATCTCCCGTAAAGACATTAACAACTTTTATGAAAGACATGTGCTACATTCCATGGGCATCGCAAAAGTAATGTCATTCAAACCCAAAACAAAGATCATGGATGTGGGTACCGGTGGCGGCTTTCCCGGAATTCCTTTGGCCATTTTATTTCCGGAGTGTGAATTTCATTTAGTGGATTCCATTGGCAAAAAAATCAAAGTGGTGAATGCAGTGGCGGAAAGTTTGGGATTGAAAAATGTTAAAGGGATATGGGCGAGAGTTGAGACCTCACCCCCGACCCCTCTCCCAAAGGAGAGGGGAGAAAACAGCCAATACCACTTCGTGGTAAGCCGTGCTGTAACCGAACTTGCTGAATTTCAAAAATGGGTGAAAGGAAAATTTCTTTCTGAAAATTTTAATGATCTGCCGAATGGGATTCTCTATTTACGCGGAGAGGGAGATCAGGGCTATAAGACTTTCGAACTGAAAAATTATTTTTCGGAAGAATTCTTTGAAACAAAAAAAGTGGTTTTTATTCCTGCATGAAATTGGCTGTCGTGCTGAGCGTAGTCGAAGCATCTAATACCAGATTCTTCGCTTTGCTCAGAATGACAAAGAAGTTTACTTCACAAATTTTTTCACAAGTTCCTTCTCCCCCAGATTTATTTTCAGAAAATAAACCCCTGCCTTTAGCTCTGAAATATTTACTTCGATTTTATTCCCTGATTTTCTGAATGGAGGGTAAGTAGTTTGTCCGAGCAGGTCAACAATGGTCGGACAGAATGAAGTCGAAGAACTATTTAACTCTATGGTAATCTTCTCTGCTGCAGGAATCGGATAAACATTTATTGTTGCCTCATCGTATTCTTTAATGCCAACCGTACAGGAATTAAACGTGAGAAGTTTTACGCCTGTCCAGTTAGAGCTGAACGGAATTGCCGCGCAGATGTAGGAAAGGTATATTTGGTTCTGCCACAATCCAATTCCCCAAGTGCCTATATTATTTGAAACTCCTCCGTAAAAATTACAGGAGTCGGGCAGCGCAGGATTTGTAACATCCACCACCATCATATCGCTTTTGCCGCTAGACATAAAAACGCGCTTGCAATTTTTTTCATACTGAATTTCATTTAGATGGCTTGGACTCGTAAACCAATTGTTGCTCGGAGCGTTGTAAGGATTCCACCAGCCAACAAGTTTCATGCTGCTTGTATCTTTTACATTCAACACTTCCATTCCTGCATAATCAACCGCAATGTAGGCGAGCGTATCGTTCAGTACAATATTATTATATGCTTTCGGGTGATCTAAAGGAGTGTACATCGCAGGATTGCACCAGCGCCCGGTTTCCTTAGGGGCAAGTTTATTGGTGCAATTAATAATTCGAATACCTCCTGCATCAAAACACAGATATACAATGCTATTCTTCACTTCCATTCCGCGAGCATTATACAAATTTGGATTCGGGCTGATCACCGGCCAGTTAATATTCGGCATGATCGAAGAAACAAATTGAATATTGCTTTTGTTTGTCACATCCAGAATGTAAAGCCCGCTTTTCATGGCACCGAGGTACGCATAGTTGCCTTCCACTTTTACAATTCCGGCACCGCTGTTAGACCCAGGCACCACATAATAATCTGTAACCACCGGAGTCGCTGGAACAGTTACATCTACAATAGCCATCCCTCCTTTGGTAGGATTGGTAAAAGAATTTCCAATAGCGAGGTAAAGATAATTTCCACTCTGCGAAACATTCATTACATCCAGGGTATCCAAAGAATTTTTGGCAACGGTTGCCACCAGCGAAGGTGTTGCGATGGCAGAGATGTCATAAATTTTCAAACCTGCTTCTTTATTAGCTACATATAAATAAGGAAGATTATTTTGATCATGCATCATCGTCATGGTCATGAACGGACAAGTGGAAGCGATGTCTGATTGATGGGTAATATTGAGCGAAGAGCAACTTTGTGCGAGGGAAGTATATGCCAAAAGCGAATAGCCAAAAGCCAGCAAGAAAGTTTGAAATAATTTTTTCATGAAAATTATTTATTCGACCACAAGTTTTCCGGTAGAAATAATTTTCGCTTTATCAAGAATTTTATACAAGTAAATACCTCTGCCAAGTTTGGGATTTACTTTTTCCAGTCTGGGGTTTATTGTTTTTTGGAAAACAAGTTTCCCGCACAAATCATATATATCTAGGCTGTTTAATATGGGTTCTGAACAGTAAATCGTAAACTCTCCTACAGTCGGATTTGGATAAATGCTGATCGAAGAATTGTTGTAATTCTGATTCATGCCGGTAGTAAATGAATACTCCCAAAAATCTTTGAGGCTTGTTACGCTTGTAAGGCCGACTCCAATGTATCCGTTAGCACCAATCGAAAAACCAACTGCGAATTCTCGCCCTCCGCCACCAAAATTAATTTTTTGAGTCCAGGTATTGTTTGACGGATCGAATTCCCAAAAATCATTGAGCGCTGGTTCTCCGGTACCAATATATCCTTTTGATCCAAGAGAAAATCCTGCAGCAGCACGTCTTGATCCACCACCAAAATTCGCTTTTTGTACCCAAACATCTGTTAATGTATCATATTCCCAAAAATCACTTTTAAATGCCCCATCATCACCCGTTCCTATGTATCCTTTCCCGGCAATTGCAAATCCAACTGAAAAGTTTCGCGCGGTTCCGCCAAAATCTGATTTTTTAGTCCAACTATCATTAGAAGGATCATACTGCCAGAAATCTTTAAATGCTCCCAAACTTCCATTTCTCCCTGTTCCAATATATCCTTTGCTTCCTATCGAAAACCCTACTGCCTGAGCTCTGCCTGTCCCGCCAAAATCTTTCTTTTGGATCCATGTGTTTAAAGTGGGATCATATTCCCAAAAACCCTTGTCGCCGGTACTGCTCGAAGGAGCTCCAGTTCCAACATATCCTTTACTAGCTATTGAGAATCCTACAGCAAAAGCTGTTATTCCTCCGCCAAAATCTGCTTTCTGAGTCCAGGAGTTAGAGACCGGATTGAATTCCCAAAAATCTTTATAAAAAAAGTTACTGCCGTTGTCAACACCTGTCCCAATATATCCCATATTTCCTATGGAAAAACCAACGGCACCATCTCTTGCAGCACCCCCAAAATCTGCTCTCTGAGTCCAATTTGCCTGGGCAACTATTCCTGTTATTATTGAAAAGAAAAATAAAAAAAGAAATAGTTTTTTCATTGGGTTGAGGTTAAGAAGTGCTAAGATAAGAAAATACGGAGATTTAATTCAATTCAAATTGCAATTTGCTCAAACTCCTGTAAAGTCCATCGGTAATTGCAATGAGTTCTTCGTGCGTGCCGCTTTCTTTTACCTGGCCTTTGTCAATCACAATTATTTTATCGGCTTTGCGGATGGTGCTGAGGCGGTGCGCAATTACAAAAGAAGTTCTGCCTTCCATGAGTTTATCCAACGCTTCTTGCACGAGGCGTTCGCTCTCACTGTCAAGAGAAGAAGTGGCTTCGTCTAACAAAAGAATTGAAGGATTTTTCAAAACTGCGCGCGCTATGGCGATCCTTTGTCGTTGCCCGCCTGACAATTGAATTCCCCTCTCCCCTACTTTCGTTTCAAATTTTTCCGGGAAACTCTCGATGAAGTCCAATGCGTTCGCTTTGCGTGCCGCGTCTTTTATTTCTTCCAGGGTTGCACCTGATTTTCCATAAGCAATGTTTTCTTTAATGCTGCCTCCAAAAAGTAACACATCCTGCGGCACGATCGCCATTTGAGAGCGGAGTTCTGTTAAAGAATAATCCAACGCATTTTTCCCATCAATGATTATTTTTCCTGAATCCGGATTATAAAAACGCAGAATCAAATTTGTCATCGTTGATTTTCCTGACCCGCTCGGCCCTACGATGGCAATGGTTTCGCCCTTTTTCGCGCTGAAAGAAATATTTTTCAGCACCTGGAAATCTTTTCTCGATGGATAGGAAAAAGAAATATTTTGAAATTCTACTTCGCCATTAAAACGAACGGCCGGCTGCCGGCTGTCGCCCCCCTCTCCTTTGGGAGAGGGGTTGGGGGTGAGGCGGATATCCTCCACCTCCTCATCCAGCAGATCAAAAACCCTTTCGGTGGCTCCCACCGCTCTTTGTATCTGTGCATATTGCTCGGGCAAGCCGCCAATAGAAGCCGCTACCATTACGGTATAAAAAAGGAAAGACATCATCTCTTCGGGTTGTATGTCTCCGTCAATTTTCATTTTAACTACATAATAAATAAGGTAAACGATACCGCCACCCAGGCAAAATATGATGAATGAAAAAAACGACCCTCTTGCTATTCCGCCTTTGATCGCCTCTTTTACAATTTCAAGGGTAGTATTTTTATAGCGTTCGTTCTCGTACTTCTCGTTCGTAAACGCTTTGACGTTGGCAATGCCCTGCAATGTTTCACCCACAATAATATTTGAATCGGCCACATTATCCTGAATTCCCTTGGATATCTTCCGGATCTTTCTGCCGAAAAAAACAGCAAAGATGGCCAGCACCGGGATAATAGCAAGCATGACGAGTGCCAAACGCCAGGATGTGAAACATATAATACCGATCCCTCCGATCAGGATCATGCTCTGGCGAATAAATTCTGCAATGCTGGTGGTGAATGTATCCTGTATCTGTGAAATATCAGCACTCACACGGCTATTCAGTTCCGATACTTGTCTGCTCGAGAAAAAACTCATCGGCATTCTGATCAAACGATCATAGGTTGCTTGTCTGAGTGAGGCCAGCATGTTCTCCGTCACATTGACAAAAAGCACTACGCGGAAAAAAGAGAACACGGCCTGAAATGCGAAAAGTATGAGCAGCTGAATTCCAACTGTATTAGCCACGTGAAGAAGCTCCTCATTGGAGGCGCTTGTCTTGCCAATAAGCCCCATCAGGTTTCCCATCAGTTTGGGGAAAATGAGTCCTGTGCTTCCGGTACCCACCAAAAAAACCATTCCGATGAAAAATTTCCATTTATGGGGTCCAATGAACCTGAAAATACGGGTTGCTTTACCCAGCGATTCTTTGTTCAGCTTCGCTTTAGGAAGGTCTTCCTTTTTAATGGCTGCCATAGGGAGGCCCCGTACCACAGCGGTACAATCAGGGCGGGCAAATGTACCCTAAAAACCGCTTTCATCCGATAGCTATTGGGATAAAAACATTTCTATCTTTGCGTCCCTTAATCCAAAAAATCATATGGCACAGAAACGCACCTATCAGCCCTCTCTAAGAAAACGCAGAAATAAGCACGGTTTCCGTGAACGCATGTCAACTCCTAACGGACGCAGAGTAGTTAGAGCACGCAGAAGAAGAGGAAGAAAACGCCTTACCGTTTCGAGCGTGAAAAGCCATAAACGGTAATTAATTTTATGTACAGGGTACTTAATGCAATGAAACCGCAGTCTGCAGAAATGCTGCAGGCAACTATCTTCATGAAAAAGTCAAGCAATCCATATCTGATTCAATTTGCAGGCCTTAAGAATGGTGAGCATAAGTTTGATTATGTTATTGACGATGCTTTTTTTAAAGACAAGGAATATTCGGAAATTCAACATGCAAAAATATTCACCCTGGTAACTCTTACGAAGTCAATTAATCTGCTCGTATTCGATATAAAAATGGAAGGCATCATAAACGTTTCCTGTGACCGGTGCGGAGGACTTTTCAACTTTCCGGTATGGGGAGAGCGCAAGTTGGTCGTGAGCCAGACTAACGATAGATTTGAAGACGGAGATGATATTATTTCTCTTTCATTGGATGCTTCCGAAATTGATATTTCGCAGACCCTGTACGAATATGTTACCCTGTTATTGCCGCAACGCAGAATTCATCCTGCGAAAGAGGATGGAACAGAAGGATGTGATGCAGATGCCCTTAAGGTGTTAGACAAACTCACTGCAAAGGGCGAAGAATCTAAAACCGATCCTCGCTGGGATGCACTTAAAAATATAAAGAAGAACTAACTTTAAACTTCAGACCTTAAACTTTAAACTTTCATATCATGCCAAATCCAAAACGACAGCATTCCAAAAGCAGAAGCCGCAAACGCAGAACGCACTACAAGGCAACTGCGCCTACTATCACCAAATGTTCTAACTGCGGAGCACCCATTTTGATGCACCGTGTGTGCGCAGATTGCGGGCACTACCGTGGAAAACTGGTCATCGAAAAAACTTTAGCTGCTTAAGTATCTATGAAGATCGGGCTCGATGTAATGGGCGGAGACCATGCACCGAAAGCAATCATTGCAGGTGCTATTCTTGCTATGAAAGAACTTCCTAAAGACACTATTGTGTTGCTGGGAGACGAGAAAGTAATTCGCGAGGAGCTGAAATCACACCACGCTCCGGCCGACCGGTATGAGATCGTACATGCACCCGATATGATCGGAATGGCTGAATCTCCTATCAGGGCATTCACTCAAAAACCAAAGTCAAGCATTGCAGTAGGATACCATCTTTTAGCCGAGAAAAAAATAAATGCATTTGCCAGTGCCGGCAATACCGGTGCCATGCTGGTGGGTGCGATGTATTCTGTAAAAACTATTCCGGGAGTTATTCGCCCTTGCATCACAACCATCCTGCCGAAAGAAAACGGCAAAGTAGGTGTGTTACTCGATGTGGGCTCGAACGCAGATTGTAAGCCCGATGTATTATATCAATTCGCTATTCTGGGTTCTATCTATGCCGAGAGCGTTTACGAAATAAAAAAACCCAGAGTAGGGTTATTGAACATAGGAGAAGAAGAAGGTAAAGGCAATCTGGTTTCGCAGGCTACGTATGAAATCATGAAAACTACCAAACAGTTTAACTTCATTGGCAACGTAGAAGGCCGCGACCTGTTCAACGAAAAAGCCGATGTAGTGGTTTGCGAAGGATTTGTAGGGAATGTGATCATCAAAATGGCAGAAACTATTTTTGTGCTTACCAATAAAAATAAAACGCCTAATCCTCTCATTCAGCGTTTCAATTACGAAATATACGGTGGAAGCCCTATCTTGGGCGTAAACGGAGCGGTGGTGATCGGGCACGGAATTTCTAACGACATTGCCGTAAAGAATATGGTCATGCTTTCGAAGAATATTGCCGAGACAAAACTTGCCGAGAAGATCAAGAACGCCTTCGAGTATATTTAAGACCTCCCTCTTTTTTTCGCCACACCTGAGATAGAAAAAACTATCTTCGTCTTTAACTTAGAACTTTCATATGAAAATTCGCGCTTCCATAACAGGTGTTCACGGCTATGTTCCTGATTTTGTGCTCTCGAACAAAGTGCTCGAAACCATGGTGGATACCAACAGCGAATGGATAGAAACCAGGACGGGTATTAAAGAACGAAGAATACTAAAAGGCAAAGGCCTCGGCACTTCCGACATGGCTGTGGAAGCTATCAAAGGGCTTCTCAAGAAAAAAAATATCAGTGCCGAAGAAATCGACATGATCATTGTGGGTACTGTAACGCCCGATCATATTTTTCCTTCTACATCAAATATTATCTGCCATAAATTAGGTGCTAAAAATGCCTGGGGTTATGATATTTCGGCTGCTTGTTCAGGATTCTTATTTTCACTCATCACAGGTTCTCAGTTCATCGAAAGCGGCCGGTATAAAAAAGTAATTGTAGTAGGTGCCGATAAGATGTCGGCCATTGTAGATTATACCGACCGCTCTACGTGTGTCATTTTTGGAGACGGAGCGGGTGCAGTTCTGCTGGAGCCCGACACAACCGGATATGGAATCACTGATTCCATTCTTCGCACAGATGGCACCGGAAAAAAATATCTCTTCCAACAGGGCGGAGGTTCTGTACAGCCGCCTACGATGCGTTCGGTTGCCAACCAAGAACATTTTATTTACCAGGAAGGCCAAGCCGTTTTCAAATTTGCTGTAAAAGGGATGGCTGATGTTTCGGCAGAGATCATGGAACGCAATAATCTGAAAGGGGAAGATGTGGCCTGGCTCGTCCCACACCAGGCGAATAAAAGAATTATTGACGCCACCGCCAACAGAATGGGGGTGAGTTCTGATAAAGTGATGCTGAACATTCAGCGCTACGGCAACACTACTTCAGGCACTATTCCGCTCTGCCTGTGGGATTATGAAAAGCAAATGAAAAAAGGCGACAACATTATTCTTGCTGCATTTGGAGGTGGATTCACCTGGGGATCTATTTATGTGAAGTGGGCGTATGACAGTAAATAGGCAAAAGACAGTAGACAATAAACAACAAATATAAGACGACTGTTCCTTTCGCATTTTCGTGGCTGTCCCCCGGAGCTTGTCGAAGGGCGTTTTTCGAAGATTTATAGATGATTCACAAAACCCGAGGAATAGTATTGCGCACCGTTGATTATTCCGACACAAGCATCATCGCAAAAATTTATACTGAAGAGTTCGGAATCCAGAGTTATTTGATAAAAGGGGCCCGGAGGAAAAATGCTTCTATCCGTGCCAATCTGTTCCAGCCACTAGCGTTGCTTGAATTGCAGGTTTACAAAAAAGAAAAAAGACAGCTTCAGATATTGAAAGAAGCAGGGGCTGAAATTCACTTCACTTCTATTTCGGCCGACCCGGCAAAAACGTCCATCCTGTTTTTCATCAACGAGATCCTGTTGAACTGTCTGCAGGAAGAAGAAAATAATCCGGAACTTTTTTCATTTCTGCATGAAACGATTCAAATGCTTGAAACTTCCGAAAACCAGTTTGCAAATTTTCATCTGCTTTTTCTTTTCCGCTTTTCAAGGTTCCTCGGATTTTATCCCCAGGGAAGTTTTTCTGAAGCAAGTCCCATATTTGACCTGCAGGCCGGAACATTTGTAAGCGCAGAGCCCATGCACCACGATTACCTCACCGATGAAAGCAGCCGGCATTTTGGCAGGCTGATGGTCAGCAATTATTATTCCATGAGTAAACTTCCATTTTCAGGAAAAGAAAGAAAAAATTTACTGGATATTTTGCTCCGGTACTATGATCTTCATCTCTCGAACATGAGCAACATCACTTCGCACAAAGTGCTCGAACAGGTCTTCGCCTGATTTTGCCTATCTTTGCTTTATATTCACAAATAAAAAAACCATGAAAAAATTCTACATTTTATTCGCATTTGTTTTCATCGCCTCCTTTTCAAAAGCCACCAAACACCAGATATCCGTGCTCAGTATGTCTTTTTCTCCTGCGGCAGTGAATGCCACCTGCGGAGATACGATCATCTGGGTGCTGGCCAATCTTACACAATCGCACACCACCACTTCGGTAAGTATTCCGTCAGGAGCATCTGGCTGGGGTGCAAATCTCAATTCAACCGCTACTACCTATTCTATACAGCTGACTGTTGCAGGCACATACTCGTATGTCTGTACCATTCATATCAGTTCAGGCATGGCAGGAAGTATCACCGTTGCCTGTCCGAATGGGGTTTCTTCGATCAGTGGTAATTATTTCTCAGCCGCTTACCCGAATCCTTTCACAAGCAAACTCACGATCGAGAACTCAGATGCTGAAATGATCGCAGTGTACAATGCACTGGGAGAAAATATCCGTACGATCGCTCTGCCAAAAGGGCAAACAAAAACCGAAATTGACGGGCGCGACCTGAAGCAGGGGATTTATTTCTACTGTATATTGAAAGAAGGCCTGGTGATTGAAACGAAGAAGGTCATCAAGAATTAATTTCGTTGGGAACGATCTAAGAACCCTGGCCATACAAGGTCAGGGTTTTTTTATTTAAAAAGAGGTATAGCAGGAGTAATTCCAATGCCGGGTAAATCTTGGAGGATAATTTTCCCTTCCGAAAATTTCACACCGTCAAAATAATCTTCTTTAATAAGGAGCGGCCCGTCCAGATCGATCCAGTCCACCAATGGTGCAAGCTGTGCAGCTGCCGAAACACCACAGGAAGTTTCAGACATACAGCCAATCATCACCTTCATTCCTAATCTTCTTGCCTGCAATATCATTCTATATGCTTCATGCATGCCTGTGCATTTCATAAGTTTAATATTGATGCCACTGTAAGCACCTTTTATCTTTTCGATATCAGAAAAACGCTGCACGCTTTCATCGGCAATAATAGGGATAGGGCTTTTTGAGGTGAGCCAAGCTATATCATCAAGTTTCTCTTTAGGCATAGGCTGCTCCACAAAAAGAATTTTATGTTCGGCAAGCCATTGTATCATTTCAAGGGCTGCGTTTTTGTCAGCCCAGCCTTCGTTCGCATCCACAATAATCGATTTGTCAGTTCGCTTCCGGATATCTTCAATGATTTTTTTGTCGTTGACAGATCCCAGCTTCACTTTCAATAGTTTATAGTCTTGCGCTTCTTCTACTCTTCCCTTTATACCATTCGCTTCGTCCATCGGGATCGTATACGCAGTGAAAAGATCCTTTTCCTTATCAGCACCAAACATTTGCCAACACGATTTCTTTTGAAGCTTTCCAAGCAGGTCATGGAGTGCAATATCAACCGATGCTTTGGCGGCCGAATTTCCTGTTTGAATGTTATCGACTTCGGCAAGAATTGCTTCCACCTTCTCCGGATGCTTGAACTTCTGCAATACTTTTTCTGCTTTCGACAAAAATGCAAGTGCGGTTTCATGGCTTTCTCCCAGGTAAGGAGGCATAGAAGCTTCGCCATACCCTGCGATTCCCTCGTATTCCAATTTGGTGAAAACCACAGGCGTAGAGTCCCTGCTGCCGTGCGCAATGGAGAACGGGCGCTTGAATTTTAAGGTCTCAGGTATAAATGAGAATTTCATGCTATTCAGATTGCAACGAAATACGAATTTGCTACGAACATACGAAGTACAAACGGATAACTGGTTCGTAGTTCGTAACTTCGTATGTTTTTCGTACTGCGCTGAAATAATACATGTAATACAGGAGGTAAAATAAATTATACTAAGTTTGTACTCACAAAACAAACAAAAATCAAGATGAAAAAAGTATTTTTATTCGCTTTAAGCATTTCTCTGCTTTCACTCGCAGGATGCGGGAACACAAAAACAGATGAGGCTGCAGGTGTACCGAAAGGAATGGTAGCTGCTGATATGAGCTCACAAGGCCTGATGGCCCTTATCAATGCGCCCGACTCCACCGTGGCTCCGTTGTTGATCAGCCCCAATGCACAGGGCGGTGCTGATGTTAAGGTGGGAAAGAATTTTCAGGTGACTGTCATAGAAGGCCCCGGGGATATTGCCATGAAAAAAAATGATATCACCCACGATGATGTAAGAAAATTTGTGAAGTACGTTGTAGAAGAACCAAACGCACTCGTTTGGGAATGGCAAATTGAGGGAATGGAGCCCGAGTTCCATTTTTATGCCGTGGTGAAAGACGGAAATAAATCTTTTGAAGTACGTGATGTGGAAGGAGAGATATTTTCAGAAAAAGCAGCTACACAAATGCTGGAAGCCGCAAAAAGTGTAAGAGCAAAAGCAGCTGTGAAAGCAGAATCTTAGGCCTCTCCATCCCCTACAAACGAGGGCATAATAAAAAAGCGATGATGTTTGTCATCGCTTTTTTTATTCGTTCGTCCGATCCTTTCTTACCCCCTTCGGGGAGGTCAGGAGGACGCGGTTCTAGAACTTAAATCCAAGTGTCATCAGAATACTGGAGCTGTTTGATTTGTTCATAGAAGCGGTAGTGTTAGCAGGATCATAGAAATAATACTTTTCGCTGGTGGTTGTATATACGTAAGCAAAGTCCATGAAATAATTTCCGTCACGGAAACCGATACCTGCTGTATAGCTCATACGGGAACCATCGTTCACGCCTTCTTTAAAGGGGCTTCCGTAATAAGCGACTCCGGCACGAATGCTCAAAGGGGCCAGTCGCCATTCAGTACCAACTCTAAAATTGTCGGCAGCCGTGTATTTATTTCGAATAGCGGTGTTTTGTTTTAAAAAATTGTAATCCGTAGACGTAGAACTTAACCTGGCTGTTGAATAATCCACATATTCATACTCCACATTTACCAATCCGATCTTGTTGATCACAAATCCCATGCTTCCGATGGCACGCACAGGGGTTGTAAGGGAGTAATTAAAAGATCCGTTAGGAGAATCTTCAGAATATGTTTTGTTGGTAAATGTGGTATTCATGCTGGTGTTCCACTCATCGTGCATATCAAAATAACTGGGAGAGTGAATGGCTCCGCCAACACGTATCCAGTCGGTTGGCTTATAGATCATTCCAAACTTAAAGTTCACTCCGGCACCTGTGGTGGTAAGTTTTTGGTTCAAAGCAAAAGACTGGAATCCGTTCAGGGCGGTGTCGGCCCTTTCACTATAGGTGGATTCTTCTGTGTAGGTAATGTGCGGCACCCCCACTGTTGTACCTATGTAAAGTTTATCCGAATAATTTCCTCCCAGCGAAAAAATTGTTTCGCCTGAAGACCCTGACGTGGTGACTGATTTACTTTGTGTTTCTCCATACATGGGGAGCTGATGATATAAGGTCCCTCCGGATAATGTATCCAGCAGGTAAGTATCCCAGGCAAGCTGTGTGCCGAATTGATCGTATGCACCACTATTAGCTTGTGCATCTGCTAAATAAATATCGGCCAAAGAATTTTTGTTGTTCTTGCCCTCCATCGAAATGCGGTTGTTAAAATTGTTCAGGCGGTTATAGCCAAAACCGAAGGCAAGGCCCTTCCAGGCATTCTTTGCGTTTTCATCATAATGCGCAAAAATAATCCCTGCATTTCCAAAGTTGAAATTGGATTTGTTATCATCCAGCACATTCCCTCCGTAATTGGAAGTTGTTTGCTGATTAAAGAACGAAGGCGTAAATGATAACTCCCCTCTTCGGTAGATCGCTATGCCTGCCGGGTTGGTTGAAAGAGAAGAAAAGTCTCCTCCCAGCGCTCCAAATGATCCGGCCATCGCAGCTGCGCGTGCGGTTCCTCCTCCCAAAATCATTTGAGAGTATCGAAGTGCGTCCACTTCATTTTGAGCAAGAACGAGGTTGGTAAACAACACCCCTCCTATTGCAAGTTGAAATATTTTTTTCATTGCGTAAGTTTTAGTACTTATTATCTGGGTTTATCTGTGATGCCCACCACCTCCACCTCCTCCACGTGAACCGCCGCCACCGCTACCACTTGAGTGAGGTGCACTATAGGAAGGAGCGCTATAAGACCTGCTGGGTTGACTGTAAGAAGGAGGGCTATAGCTGTGAGGCGCCTCGTAATTATTATTAGGGCGAGGCGTAGAATTATAATTGTTGTTGTTATTCGACTCGTTAGGACGAGGGGTTGAATTGTAATTGTTGTTGTTATTATACGACTCGTTAGGGCGAGGCGTAGAATTATAATTGTTGCTGTTATTCGACTCGTTAGGACGAGGGGTTGAATTGTAATTGTTGTTGTTATTATACGACTCGTTAGGACGAGGTGTAGAATTATAATTGTTGTTATTCGGTGTATTATAATTCAAATTCCCTCCATCGCCTGAGTTATTGAAATTTCCTCTTGGAACCGGCAAATTATTTGCATTCGAATTGTAATAATCATTTTTACCAACCCCTGCTGAAGAATGGGGAAGGCTATTGCCGGGATTAGCATTCAGCTGATTGGCGTTCAGTGTGCCTTCGGTAGCAGGGCGCACAGGTATGCCATTCACATTTGCATTATTTCCGGTATTTATCTGTGCAGGATTTTGTGGTGATAAATTTCCGGCTCCGCCATTTATAATATTTCCTTTAGGATTATTTGTTCCGTTTATAGCAACCGGTGAAACACTATTGCCTGCGTTATGTCCTGAAACCGGAACTCCATTATTGTGTGCACTTACAGGAAGTGCAGGCAGATGAGCTAACGTTCCGTTTGCAGAAGCGGTTTCATATTTTATTCCCAGTGGATTGATCGCATGTCCGTTTGAATGCGTGGAAGATGTGCCGCCACGGGGGCCATAATATGTGCTGCTGTTATCGTGGCTGTTGTAATAATTATTGTTAGCCATTCCGTTGTAATACCCGTGGTTATACC
>JAHEYK010000149.1 GCA_023251625.1 Bacteroidota bacterium | reverse complement strand
ACTATTCAATTATTCAATTGAATTAGGGAATAAGAAACACTGCGTAAAGACAAAAAATAAAGGAGGGAAAGAAAAAACCGTACTACTCCATACCCAAAAGATCCATCACGGCAACCATAGCCACACTCGGTACTATTCAATTATTCAATTGAATTAGGGAATAACAAAAAACTGTCCTAATCCCCCTAAAAACCAACGGGGGGACCCGCCCTCGTTAAAGGGAACGGGGAGAAAATGGTGAAAAAGCGATCGGCCTTCCGTTAAAGACTATTTCAGAACCGCGTGAGCGAACGGCACCGAAAACGCGCGGCACCATATCCAGACTTCACTGTACGCTGTTGGGTCGATGCCTTCCGGCACCTCATAGTTCTGCCCGCCGATGTTGCCCTTGAGCCCCGCAAGCTGTGTCTCACTTCTGTACGCACCGTCTTTGCCGAAATAGACAAAAAGGTCGGGGCCGTTCGTCACCTTGAAGTCATCCTCGAACCGGACAACATACTTCCCACCGATTTTGATGAGCTTTGCCGTTCCTTCGCCTTTGTGAAAGCCATCCGCGTCCACAAATGTGCCTTCCGCAACGACTACCTGCGCCTCTGTCGGCGCGGCGTTTTTTATATCTTCAACGCTTTCACTCACAGTTGTATCCAGAAAAAGCGGTGCCACGAGCCAGTAGCCGACTCCCGCCACAACAAGTACCACAAGAATAATGAGTAGTTTTTTCATGTTGTCATTCTAACATGCTCTCCCGACTTTCAACGCAAACCTTCAACTTAAAACTTCCAACGTAAAACTTACTTTGTCTCCCTGCCGGATTCCCTCTTTCCTTCGCACCTCGGCTTTGAGTGGGAGAATGTATGCTCCCTCGCGTTTATCAAAAAAGATTGATGTCTTCCACGTCGTGGAGCCTAGTTTTACCGAAACCGGAAACGAATTCCAGCCCCGCCGTTTCCCTGCAAATTTTTTATCAATCTCTGCGGACTTTTTTCTGGAAAGCGAAGCAAAATGCCACGCCGCCGTCATGCTCGGATAAATCCACACCTCCGATCTAAATCTATATTTCATGACAGTTAAAGCCCCGCTTCCGCGGGGCTTTTGGTAACTAAACTTTCTTGTCCCAAACTGTCTTAAACCATACGAACCATTCCTTTTTCCCTTCCTCCGTTCCGTTCTTCATTTGGTCGCGCATCGGCTGATGAGCGGCATCGGTTGTAGTCATAATGTGCTGACCACCCTTTCCGGCCACCTCGTACATCGTCTCCCCCTCAAAAGCCATATCACACGGCCCTCCCATCTCTCTGCAAGTAACTGTTTTCATAAATTAGTTTGTTGAATTGATAACACCCCCATTCTATCACCCCTAACCCGAGTGGAAAATTCACAATGTGGGCGCTCAATGTCATCCTGAATTTTGCTCATACTATATCTGCGGGTTTCTCTAGCACTCTTACAACAACAGCTTGAACACTCATTTCTTCGTTGCTAGTAAATCTAAGAGGTTTGTGTTTGGGATTGCTGGAACACGGCTTTAAAACTACAGTGCCATTTTCGCGCTGATATTCTTTAATCGTAGCATCATCTCCTATAAGCGCCACAACCTTATTCCCCACTTCTGGATGATAATTCTTCCTACATAAAACCAAATCTCCATCATTAATTCCAGCTTGATTCATGGAATCACCGGTAGTACGCAAAACGAAATATTTTGACCCTTTTGACATATAATCCGCCCGAACAGGAATTGTGTCCTCAGGAATTGTATTTGCAATCATTAATTCTCCGCAACCAACAGATTCGTATAATGGAACAAGTACCATTTCACCAACATATGGCAGGTACGGTGATTTTGTAAGAGCCTGAATTTTCTCTTCCTTTTTGGAACCCTCAATCCTACTCTTGAAAAATTTCTCTGTTTCCTTATCAACAAAATAAACATAACACCCTTTTATACCCCTAGTCATAAGGGTTTTGTATATATTGATAATATATCTCTCTAATTCTTTTGGATCAGCAATCCCCCTCCATCCGTTTTTATCCTCATATTTGTCTCTATTTATTACCAACCGGTTTAATTTTGGGTCATAAGCCAATTCGGGTCCAACTATTACCCCGACATAATTTAAATCATACCCCTGAATAGTGTGAATGCAGCCCACTTCATTTATTGCATTACGCGAGTTGACCCAGTTGGTGGTAGTACTATTCCACCTCAATTTAAATCCTTCAATGTCAATATCAAATACATTTGGATTACCCCTACTTATCCACGGCCAGGCAAACCCTGCAACAATTCTACACAAACTGAATTTGATATCTTTATTTTTGATATCTGCAACCATCTGCGAGATATCATCATAAATCTGGAAATCAAATTCATTAAAATATGCGTCGAGATTTTCTTGCCCATCAAATATTGCATTAATAAAAGCGATATACTTCTCTCCCCCCTTCACACGGTGTTGACTTGTTAGCAAATGGTGAGTCGCACTGATATCGTTAAACTTTCCTACATGAACATCGGACGGTCGAATGCTTTGATTTTTATCATAAAATAAAATCTGCTGTTTTGAACACTTAAGTACCCAATCCAACTCTGTACCCTCTTGTGTAAGACCCAATTTCTCATTCATTGCATCGTGACTTCTGTAATTTGTAATATTTTTACGTTGTCTAAGGCGGTGGGCCTCATCAACAATCAATAAATCGTATTTTTTGTCTGCTACTTCACTTGGTCCTATAACCATATTCCCCGTAAGTCCAGAAACGCGAGAAAACGCGTCCTTAATTGATTTGCGCAACGAGGTCATTGACACAACCAGCCCAACGGAAAGGTTCTTTGTTTTGTCATCCTCTTTAAGTAACTTAGCTAAATATGTCGCCAAAATAGTTTTACCTGTTCCCGGAGCACCGTTTACAATATGTATACCTGGCTTACCGTCCACCACAACGTCATATAGATTTTCGGCCACGGCCATCTGATCTTCTGATAGTGCTTTGTAAGGAGAATATTTAAACAATTCACTATTTTCGATATCCTTTAAATCACGCTTGACCAACGCTAGCTCTTGAAGGTTTTTCCAAACAGTTTCAAGTTTCGCACGGTATCGATCCCGATCAAAATAATTATGGTTCACTAATCCCTTATTTCCGTTTTGCAGACGAAGAGATCCCTCGGCGGAAAAATATTGAATCAGTTGAGACTCAAGATCAAGTGTGGCTGATTTATTGTATTCTTCATCGGTTATAATGTGCAAATTTTTTAAACGTGTCCTCTCCTGATTTTCGTAGTGCTGTTTACTACGATTATGGGCACTGGTTGTCTCGCCTATATATACCTCGCGCCCATTCTCAATAATGTAAACCACCGGCCAATCACGACCTAAAGGAAAGTTTTTAATGCTTTCAAAACCCTTCTTATCAAAAGTAAAAGACTGAATGCTGGACATGATCTAAAGTTTATTATATTTTGCATTATTCCCCCTTGCCTTCTCAATTGGATATTTTGCCTCGTTCTTTTTGAGTTTCTTTTCGAATGCGGAGATAAGGTCAATGCCAAAGTCGTTGTTCATGAGAAGCACCCAATACAGAACATCGGCAAGTTCTTCGGCCACTTCGGTTTTGTTGGTTTGGAGATAGGCTTCGATTTCTTTCGAATTTTTCCACTGGAAATGCTCTAAAACCTCTGTTGCTTCCAGAGTCATAGAAATAGCCATATCTTTCGGATTATGAAACTGCTTCCAGTCCCGCGCGTCACGGAATGCCACCACCGTCCTCGTTAACTTTTCCAAATCGGACATGCGCCAATCATCCCACACTCCGGCGAATTTTTCCATTCCTTAAAATTCACGGGATTTTGTCAAATACCCGTGAATTGTTGCTGTTTTGAGGTGAAATTCACGGGATTTTCAGAAATTGCTGCTCTACATTCTTTAGGATTTATTACATCGTTGATACCTTTCATACAATTCATTTCAAATTTAAATAGGTTATCGTGAGTTGGAGCACAGTTGCAAAGGAAACCCAGAGGAGGTGCGGGAGGTTCGCAATGGCGATCCATTTAATGCGGGGGTAGATCGCGAGGAGCGCCCAGATGAGGGTGGCGAGGACGAGGAGAATATCAACCGCCGCCAGAAAATTATTTTGCAGGCCAAACTGAAGCGGGATAAATGCAAAGTTGAAAACCAGATTGAGCGCGAACGGAAGCGCTATGAATCGCGGCAATTTTCCAGTGAATGTTTTGTAAAACACCGTGCCGTAAGTTACCGCGATAATAACATACAGCACCATCCACACCGGTCCGAAGAGCCACGCGGGCGGAGCCCACGACGGTTTGAGAAGTGTGGAGTACCAGTTGTAAACGGGCATGCGCTCATCATCGCATAATTTGGGGGGAAATTCAAAAAGCCCCGCGGCGATTCGGAGAGCCGCGGGGCTTTTTTAGAAAAATGGTAGAAATTAAATCCTACTGCGCAAGCGCATCCCGCGTGAGGGGGCCGACGAAGCCGAGGGCGGGGGAAATGTTGTTGAGAATTTTGAA